>CAVEND010000023.1:0-9493 GCA_963616865.1 Faecalibacterium prausnitzii
ACGCCCGCGCCCGTTGCCGCGCCGACAGCGGGGGGCAACGCCTACGAGCGCGAGATGGCCCGCGCCGCGAAGATGCCCTCGTGGTATCCCAAGGCGAAGGCTCTCGCCGACAAGCTCGGCATCCCGTTGGAGCGCGAGGACGGCGCGATGGGCGGCGCCCTCGTCCTGATGGCCGTCATCGGCATCCCGCTCGTCGCGCTCGTGCGCCTTTTGCTCATCTTCCTCAACCAGTATTGCCTCACGTGGTCGGCCTCGCACGTCGTCATGGACTTGCGCCAGGATCTCCTCAAGAAGATCCAGGAGCAGTCCATCGAGTTCCACGCCCGGATCGACGTCGGCCAGTTGATGTCGCGCGCGACGGGCGACCCGCAGGTCATGCAGTCGATCATCCAGTCGATGCTCGCGGAGCTCTGCCGCGCCCCGTTCGAGATCCTCGTCTCCGTCGCGTTCATCATTTGGTTCGCCATCGAGAACCACATGCTCGCGACGCTCGGCATCATCGCCATCGGCATGCCGGCGTTCATGCTGCCCGTCATCGGCCTCGGCAAGGTCATCCGCAAGTGGTCGCGGCGGACGCTGGAGAAGAGCTCCGTCGTCGGCTCGCGCATCCACGAGATCCTCACGTGCATCCGCGTCGTCAAGGCGTATCACACCGAGGACTTCGAGAACGACAAATACCGCCAGGTCAACCGCTCGCTCTTCGGCACGACCATGCGCGCCGTCCGCTGGGGCCTGCTCGTGGGGCCCACCATCGAGACGATCGGCATCCTCCTCATCTGCGCGTTCCTCGTCTGGTGCTTCGCCGCGCACGTCACGCTCGCGACCGTCATCCCGATGCTCGCGCCGCTCCTGCTCATCTACAAGCCCATCAAGCAGATGGCGAGCCTCCAAGTCTCCATCGAGACGGCGCAGGCCTCGCTCCAGCGCGTTTGGTCCTTGATGGACGTCGACATGAAACTCCCCGAAAAGGCGGACGCCGCGCCCAAAGCCTCGTTCGACGACGCGATCCGCTTCGAGGGCGTCTCCTTCGCCTACGAGGGCGCGGATCACCCCGCCGTCAAGGACGCCACCTTCGAGATCCCGCGTGGCAAGACCGTCGCCGTCGTCGGCGGCACGGGGAGCGGCAAGACGACGCTCTCCGGGCTTTTGGCGCGGTTCTTCGACCCCACGGCGGGGCGCGTCACGATGGACGGCGTCGACTTGCGCGATTTGCGCATCGCCGACTTGCGCGCGCTCGTCGGCTCCGTCCAGCAGGAGACGATCCTCTTCAACGACACCATCGAGGAGAACATCCGCTACGGCTCGCCCTCGGCGACGCACGAGCAAGTCGTCGCGGCGGCGAAGATGGCGAACGCCCACGAGTTCATCCTCTCCCAGCCCGAGGGCTATTCGCGGCTCTGCGGCGAGAAGGGCTTCGCCCTCTCCGGCGGCGAGCGCCAGCGCATCGCCATCGCCCGCGCCTGTCTGCGCAACCCGCCCATCCTCATCCTCGACGAGGCGACGAGCGCGCTCGACACCGTCACCGAGCACCTCGTGCAGGAGGCGCTTGAGAACCTCATGAAGAACCGCACGGTCTTCGCCATCGCGCACCGCCTCTCGACGATCCGCAACGCCGACCTGATCCTCGTCATGGATCACGGGTCAATCGTCGAACGCGGGACGCACGACGAACTTTACGCGCTCAACGGCATCTACCGCCGGTTGTGCGACATGCAGAAAACATCCTGAACGAAAGGAACACGACGATGGGAATCCGCACCTCTGTCCTCGCGCTCGCGGCCGCGCTCGCCTGCGGCGCGTGGGCGCACGACGACGTCATTTGGGACGACGCGCCCGGCACCGGCTGGGAGAACTCCTGGTATCCGCTCGGCAACGGCCGGCTCGGCTGCATGGTCGACGGCGGCGCGAAGAAGCTGACGATCCAGTTCAACGTCGACTCGTTTTGGACGGGCGACAAGAACATCACGGGCCCCGTCAACGACGGCAACGCCGACCGCAACTACGCGACGATGGGGGCCTACCAGAACTTCGGCTTCCTCGACATCGAGCTCGCCTCGGCGGACGGGGCGGTCTCGGACTACAAGCGCAGCCTCGACCTCTCGAAGGCGGTCTACTCCGACGGTTTCGAGGTGGGGGGCGTCGAGGTCAAGCGCAAGATCTTCGCCTCCGCCCCCGACCAGTGCCTCGTCATCTTGATCAAGGCCGAGAAGGCCCCGCTTCCCCTCGCGGTCACGCTGCGCGGCACGCACGGCGAGAAGGAGTCGCGCGCGGGCGCGGACAACTCCTCGGCGCAACTCTCCGGCACGCTCCCGAACGGCCTTGACTACGTGGCGCGTGTCGATGTCTTCCAAAAGGGGCCCAAGCAGGCGATGCTCGTTCTGCGGGCGCAGACCGGGAAGAAGACGCTGGCCGCGTGCCCCAAGCTCGACCCGAAGATCCTCTTGAAGCGCCATGTCGCCGACTACCGCCGCTTCTTCAACCGCTGCACGCTCGATTTGGGCGAGGGCGACGAAAGCGTGCCGACGCGCGTTCGCCTCAACAAGGTGCGGCAGGGCGGAAGCGACCCCGCCTTGCAGGCGTTGCTCTTCAAGTTCGGCCGCTACCTTCTCATCTCCTCGTCGCGGCCGGGGACGCTGCCCGCGAACTTGCAGGGCGTTTGGAACAACTCCAACAACCCCGCGTGGCACTGCGACTACCACACGAACATCAACATCCAAATGAACTACTGGGGCGCGGACTCGACGAACCTCTCCGACTGCTTCACGCCGTTCTCCGACTGGATGCTCGCCGCGATGCCCGTCGTCACGGAGGTGACGCGCGCGACCTTCCCCAAGGCGAAGGGCTACGCCTACCAGACGAGCGCGAACGCCGTGGGCGGCGGCGGCTGGCGTTGGAACTTGGCGGGGGCGCCGTGGATGGCGGTGCAGTGCTTCGACCACTACACCTTCACGCTCGACAAGACCTACCTCCGCGACACCGTTTGGCCGCTCATGAAGGGCGCGGCCGAGTTCATGATGTCCACGCACCTGAAGGAACGCGCCGACGGGACGGTCGTTGTCACGGACGGCTGGAGTCCCGAGCACGGGCCCCGCGAGGACGGCGTCGCCCACGACCAGCAGATCGTCCGCGAGCTCTTCCGCGACATCCTCGCGGCGGCGAAGGTTCTCAAAATCGACGACGCCTTCGTGCGCGAGGTGGCGCGGCTTGAATCGCGTCTCCTCAAGGACAAGATCGGCTCGTGGGGGCAGCTTCAGGAGTGGGAGGCGGATCGCGACAAGAAGGGCGACACGCACCGCCACACGTCGCACCTCTTCGCCGTCTATCCGGGGACGACGATCACCCGCGCCGGCACGCCGGAGCTCGCCCAGGCCGCCGAGGTCGCGCTCGCGGGACGCGCCACGACGGGCGACTCGCGCCGCAGCTGGACGTGGCCGTGGCGCACCGCCCTCTGGGCGCGTCTCGGCAACGGCGAGAAGGCGGGCGAGATGGCGGAGTCGCTCCTGCGCTACAACACGATGGACAACCTCTTCACGACGCACCCCCCGTTCCAGATCGACGGCAACCTCGGCATCGTCGGCGCGATGGCGGAGATGCTCGTCCAGAGCCACGAGACGGACGCGCAGGGTCGCCCCCTCCTCCGCTTCCTGCCCGCGCTGCCGCCCTCGTGGAAGGACGGCAAGGCGACGGGGCTGAAGGTTCGCGGCAACAAGACGGTTGACCTCGAATGGAAAAACGGGAAACTCGTCTCTCACCAAATCCACTGATGTGGTATAATGTTCCTTTATGACGCTTCCCGCCGACATTGAAAGTGCTTTCCCGCCCCGCCCGCTTGACGCGAACAAGCGTTCCGTCGGGGTCGTCAACATCGTCGGCGGGTCGAGCCGCTTTCTCCACGCGCCCGTTCTCGCGGCGTTGGGCGCGCGCGCGGCGGGGGCGGGGCTGATCCAGCTCGTCGTCCCCGACACAGCCCGCTACGCGGCGGGCTGCCACGTCCCGGAGGCGACGTTCACGAAGTTGACGGCGACGTGCGTGCCGCCCAAGGCGGACGTCACCGTGATCGGCATGGGGCTGGGCGTCTCCTCGAACACGGAGGCCCTCGTCTCGCGCCTTCTCTCCGGCTCGTGCGGCCGCTTCGTCCTCGACGCGGACGCGCTCACGATCCTCGCGAATTGGTACGCGCGCACGGAGAACTACAGGCCGGGCCCGTGCCAGGAGGTCATCCTCACGCCGCACGAGGGCGAGGCGGCGCGTCTACTTGGCGTCGCCCCCTCGGATGTCGCGGCCAACCGCCTTGCCTCGGCGACGGAACTTGCGCGTCGCTACGGGGCGAACGTCGTCCTCAAAGGGGCGCGGACGCTTGTCGTCGCCGCCGATGCGTCGCGTGTCTACGAGAACGCGACGGGCAACCCCTTCATGGCCTTGGGCGGGATGGGCGACCTCCTCTCCGGCATCATCGGGGCGCGGTGGGCGCGTCTGCCCACGCGGGCGTTCGAGGCCGCCGCCGCGTCCGTTTGGCTGCACGGGGCCGCCTCCGACGAGATCGTCCGCGACGGGCGCGACCCCTCGGTCGTCAACACGGCCGGGGCCGTTGGCGCGTTGCGCGTGCGGATGGAACGGCGATGAGCGCGGCCGAAGAGCGGATTCTCGAACTGCGCCGCCTCATCGAAGCGGCGAACCACGCCTACTACGACTTGGCCGCCCCGACGGTCGGCGACCGCGACTACGACTTGTGGGAGGCGGAGCTCCTGCGCCTCGAAGACGAGCACCCGGAGTTGAAGTCGCCGCTCTCGCCCGTTCGGCGCGTCGCGGGCGGCGTGGCGGAGGGCTTCAGGAAAGTCACGCACAATCCCCCGATGCAGTCGCTCGACAAGACGCACGCGATGGGGGAACTCGCCGATTTCGACGCCTTCCTCAAAAAGACGATTTCGGGCTTCACCTACGTCGTCGAACCGAAGATCGACGGCATCTCGCTCTCGCTCCTCTACGAGGACGGCGTTCTCACGACGGCGGCGACGCGCGGCACGGGGCTTGTGGGCGACGACATCACCGCGAACGTCCGCTCCATCGCCTCGTTGCCGCAACGCTTGCCCGACGACGCCCCGCGACGGTTGGAGGTGCGCGGCGAGGCTTACATGACGCGGGAGGGCTTCGTCGAACTCAACCGCCGCCAGGCCGCGCAGGGGCTGGAGGAGTTCGCCAACCCGCGCAACGCCTGCGCGGGCTCGCTCAAGCAGCTCGACCCCGCCGTCGCCGCGTCGCGGCCGCTCGATGTCGTCATCTACAACGCGGGCGGCGTCGGGTGCGAAAGTTTCGCCACGCACGTGGAAATGATCGACGCATTTAAGAGGTGGGGCTTTCCCGTCTCGCCGTGGGTGCGGCAGGCGCGTTCGCGCGAGGAGATGTTCGCGGCCATCGACGCGCTGAAGGAACGCCGCCACTCGTTCCGCTTCGAGATCGACGGGGCGGTCATCAAGGTCAACGAGCGGACTCTCTACGACGAGGTGGGCGCGACGGCGCACGGGCCGCGCTGGGCGCGGGCGTTCAAATACGAACCCGAACGCGCCGAGTCGCGTGTTCTTGACATCACCGTCCAAGTGGGTCGCTCCGGCATCCTCACGCCCGTCGCGGAGTTGAAGCCAACGCCGCTCGCGGGGAGCGTCATCTCCCGCGCCACGTTGCACAACGCCGACCAGATCGCGCGGCAGGACGTCCGCATCGGCGACGCGGTTTGGCTCATCAAGGCGGGCGACGTCATCCCGGCGATTGACTCGGTGATCGTCGAGAAGCGCACGGGCGCGGAGCGCGTCTTCGCGATGCCGACGACGTGTCCCGTCTGCGGAAGCCCCGTCGTTCGGCGCGAGGGCGAGGTCGCCGTCCGCTGCGTCAACCCGGCGTGTCCCGCGCAGCTCGTCCGGCGGCTCGTCCACTTCGCGGGGCGCGAGGCGCTCGACGTCCGCGCACTCGGCGAGAAGGTCGCCGACGCGCTCGTGGAAAGCGGTCTCGTCCGCGACGTCCTCGACCTCTTTTCGTTGAAGGAGGAGACGCTCGCCGCGCTGGAGTTCGTTGACGAATCGAAGGGAACGCCCACGCGGCGGAAGTTTGGCAAGAACGCTTCGACGCTCCTTGCCGCGCTCGCGGCCGCGAAGACCTTGCCGCTCTCGCGCTGGCTCTACGCGATGGGCATCCCCAATGTCGGCGTTCAGGTCGCCCGCGACCTCGCCCGCGAACACGCGCGGTTGGAGGATCTTGTCGATTCCCCCGTCCTCAAAAACGTCCTCGCGAACGACGCGAAGAAGGGCGCGGCGCGTCAGATTCTGAAGATCAAGCCGGAGGCGGCGAAAGCGACGCTCGCGTTCTTCGCGAGCGACTACGGAAAGTCGTTCGTCGAGCGGTTGCGCTTGCTTGGAATCGCGCCGTCGGCGGAGGCGGCCGCGCCCGCGTCGGGTGCGCTTTCGGGGCTCACCTTCGTCCTCACGGGAACTCTCTCGCGTCCACGCGCCGACTACGCCGCGCTCATCGAGGCCGCCGGCGGCACCGTCCAAAGCGCCGTCACCTCGAAGACGCGCTACCTCGTCGCGGGCGAGAACGTCGGCGCGACGAAGACCGCGAAAGCGCGCGCGCTCGGCACGGAGGTCGTCGACGAGGCGCGGCTCAAGGAGATGCTCGCCTGATGGCTCTTTCGCTGCAGATCCGCCAGACACAGAAGCAGGTCGTCTCGCCCGCGATGATGATGGAACTCTCCCTCCTGCAGCTGCCCATCGGCGATTTGCGCGAGGAGGTCAAGAAGGAGGTCGAGTCGAACCCCGCGCTGGAAGTCGAGCGTCCGCCGCTCGCCTCGGCCACACGCGCCCGCGAGCGGGGCGCGGGGGCGGACAAGGAGGGCTTCCTCGAAAACGTCGCGGATCTGCGCGGCGAGACATTGGACGAACACCTCATGGGCGAGTTGCGGATGGGCGGCGTTGAGGGTCGCGCGCTGGAGGTGGCGAGGGCGATTGTCGAGGGGCTGGACGGCGACGGCCGGCTGACGGCGAGTTTCGCCGACTTGACGATGGTGTTGCACGGGCGCGGCGTCGAGCACGTCACGGACGCGGAGTTGGAGGCGGCGCGGCAGCGCGTGATGGCGACGGATCCGCAGGGGTGCGGCGCGAGGGATCTCGCCGAGTGCTACCGGGCGCAGATCCCTTCGCTCC
Source organism: Faecalibacterium prausnitzii (assembly GCA_963616865.1). GTDB lineage: Bacteria > Verrucomicrobiota > Kiritimatiellia > RFP12 > UBA1067 > UBA1067. Next base: position 7,191 of record CAVEND010000023.1, read on the forward strand.
CGAAGGAGCAACGCGCCCTCGCGGAGACGGCGGTTGATTATGTCGCCAACGCCTTGCAGAAGAAAGCCGTCCCGGCGGGCGAGGCCCCGTCGCCCCAGGCGATTGCGCTCTTGAAGAAACTCGTGCCTTTCCCCGGCCGGCTCTACGACCGCGTGCAGACCGTGGCGGTCGTGCCCGACATCTTCGTCAACGAGGCCGGGGAGGTGCGCGTCGACCAGTCGGACGTGCCGACTTTGAAAGTCTCGCCGCGCTACGTCGAGATGGCGAAAGACCCGGACGTCGACGCGGAGACACGCGCCTACGCCGCCGAGCGCGTCCGCCGCGCCCGCGCGTTCCGCGAGGCCGTCCTGCGCCGTCAGGAGACGATGGAGAAGATCGCCGCGAGCGTGATGGCGCACCAGCGGGAGTTTCTGAAGTCGGGTCTGCCCGCGTTGCGCAAGTTGACGATGAGCGAGGTCGCGCGCGACGTCCATTGCACCGTCTCGACCGTCTCGCGGGCGGCGGCGCGAAAGTATGTCCGCACGTCGCACGGCACCGTTCCCCTGCGCAAGTTCTTCTCCCTCGTCAACCAAGGCCCAATTGAGCGTTTGCGCGAAATCTACGAGTCGTTCAAGGGTCAGGCGCGGCCGTCGGACGAGACGGTCGCCCGCTTGATGCGGGAGGCGGGCCATCCGATGGCGCGGCGGACGGTCGCGAAGTATCGCGTCAAACTTGGGATTTTCTGAAGGAGGTTTGTTCAGTGGCACACAACGAGGTTTTGGGGCATCCAAAGGGGTTGTTCATCCTGTTTTTCACCGAGATGTGGGAGCGCTTCTCCTACTACGGCATCCGGGCGATCCTCGTCCTCTACATGGTGGACAAGATCGCGACGGGCGGGCTCGGCTGGACGGACGAAAAGGCGTTCGCCGTGCTGGGGGTCTTCCAGATGTGCGTGTATCTGACGGCGATCCCCGGCGGCATCCTCTCCGACCGCGTGCTGGGGCCGCGCAAGAGCGTTTGGATCGGGTGCTTGCTCATCATGCTCGGCAACTTCTCGCTCGTCTGCCCCGGCGTGTTCGCGTTCTATCTTGGCCTCACGCTCATCGTCCTCGGCGGCGGCTGCCTGAAGCCGAACATCTCGACCATCGTCTCGCGGCTCTACCGCCCCGGCGACCCGCGTCAGGAGTCGGCGTTCTCCATCTTCTACCTCGGCATCAACGTGGGCTCGTTCTTCTCCGGGCTCGTCGTCGGCGCGCTCGCGCTCAAATTCGGCTGGCACTACGGCTTCCTCGCCTCCGGCATCGGCATGCTCCTCGGGCAGGGCGTCTACGTCTGGGGGCAGAAGTATCTCGGCGACGTCGACGCCCTCGCCGCGCGTGAACAGAGCGTGGCGGAGAAGCGGCCGCTCACCGCCGACGAGAAGAAGCGCATCGGCATCATCCTCTTCTCCTTCGTGAGCGTCATCGTCTTCTTCGCCGCGTTCGAGCAGGCGGGCGGCCTCCTCAACATCTACACCGACCGCTTCACCGACCGCGCCCTCGGCGCGTTCACCGTGCCGACGCCGTGGTTCCAGTCGCTCAACCCGCTCTACATCATCCTGCTCGCGCCGCTCGCGGCGATGCTCTGGCCGTTCTTGGCGAAGCGCGGCAAGAACCCGCCCGCCATCGTCAAGATGGGCTTGGGCAACGTCATCCTCGGCCTCGGCTTCCTCTTCATGGTTGCGGCCGTCCTCCAGCGCGACGCCTCGCCGACGCACCAAAGCTCGATGGCGTGGATCGTCCTCGTTTACTTGAGCTGCACGCTCGGCGAGCTCGCGCTCTCGCCCGTCTCGCTCTCGTTCATCACCGCCACCGCCCCCCGTCGGATGACCTCGCAGATCATGGGGCTTTACTTCGCGGTGACGGGCATCGCCAACTATGTCGCCGCGAAGGTCGGCGCGTTCGCGACGGGCGCGGGCGAGAAGCGCGTCTTCTGGGGCATCGTCATCGTCGCGACATCGTTCGGGCTTCTGCAGCTCGCCGTCGCGCCGGCGATCCTCAAGGCGGTGCGCGGGAAGGGGACGGGCGCGTGAAGGGCGAGCTCACCCCGATGATGCGCCAGTATCTCGCCATCCGGCGCGAGGTGCCGCCGGGCGCGATCGTCATGTTCCGCCTCGGCGACTTCTACGAGATGTTCGGCGACGACGCGATCCTGGCCGCGCCCATCCTCGGCGCGACACTCACCCAGCGCAACGGCCAGCCGATGTGCGGCATCCCCTACCACGCCGTCAACGCCTACCTCGCGAAACTCATCCGCGCCGGCAAGACGGCCGCGCTCTGCGACCA
>CAVEND010000024.1:0-9388 GCA_963616865.1 Faecalibacterium prausnitzii
CTCGCACTTTTCCACTTTTCAACTTTTCCACTTTTCAACAGCGACGTGAGGGACGTAAGGGACGGGAGTCCCCTCCTCGCGCCCTACCCGCCCCGCGTCAGGCACTATGCACTAAGCACTCGGCACTATGCACTCCCTTACTACTTCAGCTTGTCGCTCACGTCGATGCGGAGGAAGTAGATCTTGTCCTGCGCCTCGTAGAGGATGCCGAGGGTCGAGGCGCCGAGGAGGCAGAGCGAGTTGTAGCCTTTCGTCCCCGTGTCGTCGGCAAAGAGCACCAGCGGGTTGTCAAAGTCCCACGCGATGCCCGCCGCGTCGCCACTCGATGTCGTGTCAACGCCGAAGACGAGCGAGAGTTTCGCCCGCACGCCCGCGCCCGGGTCGAGCGTGTGGCAGAGGACGTAGCGGCCGCGCCCATCCGCGCCCTGCCCCAGTTTGAGGCAGCTCCCCTGCTGGCAGGGAACGGGCGCGTAGACCCCGACCGCCTCCCACGTCGAGAAGTTCGTCGAGCGGAAGAACTTGAACTTGCCCGTCGTCGCCGTGCGATTTTTGGACGTCCACGACCCCGCCTTGGCCGTCATATACCACGTGCCGTCGTCAAGCTCCATGACGCAGTTCTCCTGCGGCGCGTCCGTCGTCGCGCTGCGGGCGGTCACGTTCCAGTTCTTCCCATGGTCGGTCGAGTAAAGGGCCCCCACGGAGGACGAGGTGAATGACCCGTCCACGAAATATTGCATCGGGAAAACGAGCGTCCCCTTGGGCATCGTCGCAGCAACGCCGTTCGTCGTCACATAGGAAACATCCTTCGTCGTCACGAACCCGTGGCCGGGACCCGCCAAAAAGCCATACCCAAGCGAACCCGAACTCGTCGCGACACCGGGCTGGGCGGCGATGAAGGATTGCACCGACGTGCGGTTCTCCCACTTGAGCGACCCCGCGCCGCGCGCGCGTGTATACATGACGACATCGTTCATCGTCGGCGTTCCGCCGGACAGCCCCTGACCCGTGATGCCCATCAACCAATACGTTTCCGTCACAGGGTCGTAGAGCGTCGCGACATCGCCAATGTCCCAGTCCTTCGACCAACCGCTTTTCTGCGTCCTGTCAGTCCCGCGCTTGTTCTCGACGTCAATCGCAAGGTGCGGCGTCGAGAACGTCTTGCCGAAGTCGGACGAATATGTTTCGCCCACGTCGATGCCGTCGCCCGTCCCCAAGTCGCCGCCGCCGTAGCGGACATCGTAGAGGCACAGCACCTCGCCCTCGCCGTCGGTGACGAGGGAGGGAATCCGATACGAGCCGAAGTCCACCGTCGTGAAGCCGTCTTTGAGCAAATTGTCCGCGACGATTTCCGTGAGGAGCGCCCGCGTCTCGCCCCCCGCGAGGCGGACGTCGCCGTTGACCGCGCCCGCCGAAACGGCGAGCGTGAACGCGAACGACGAGCCGCTTTCAAGCGCCGTCGTCGGCAGGGTGAAAGTCATCCGTCCGTCGGCGGTGGCGCGGGCCAGGACAACGCCGCCCTCGAAGGAGACGTAGCCCACAAGCCCCTCGGCGACGCCCGCGCCCTCCAGTTGCACCTCAATGACGCCGCTCGCGTCCGCCGTCACCGACCCAAGGGCGAGTTGCGACGACTCTTTGGTGACAAGCGGCATCCCGATCCGCCCCACGGTGATCGCCCCCTCGCCCGCCGACAGTCGGAAGAAGGACGAGGCGGCGTCCTGCGGCAGGGCGAACGTCCGTTGCGTCGAGCCGACGGGCAGCTCCACCACCACCCGCCAAGCGTTCGTGAGCGCGTCCTTGGACTCGATCCGGTAGGAGGCGTTGACCGGCAGGTCGCCCGACATCGAAAGGCCGACAAGCCCCGCGTCGAGCGATGGCGCGTCGAGGTTCATCTCGTAGTCATGCGCAACCTCGGGATCGCCCCCGAAGACGCGCACCGTCTCGATGGCGTCGGCGCGGCCGAGCGACGCGCCGTTGAAGGTGACGGCGGGGGCCTCATACGTCGCGACGCGCGAACCCACCTTCGCGTAGAGGTAGTCCCGCGTTTCGGTGGAGAGGTCGTCGAACCAGTCGGGCGTCTCGACGAGACCCGCGAGCGGATCGTCCGCGCTTGCGGCCTCGGCGGCCTTGGCGATCCAGCGACGCGCCCCGATTTGCGAACCCGCCTCAAGCCCCAGCGCGACGCGGGTGACGGAACTTGACTGCCACCTTGTCGCGGAGGACGAGGCGGCGCTTTGGCCGTTGATGTCAAGATATGTTCCCCCCGTCGCGTCGTAGGAGAAGTGCCAGACGCGGTGACCCGCCGTCTCGCGGGAGGAGACCGTCTGCGCGGCGAAGGTGCGCGACGAGGAGGTCGGTGTCCGCCACGCGATGCGCGTCAAATCCTTGCCCTCGCGGAACGCCTCGACGACATAGGCATCATTGTTCCGCTTGAGGGCGAGGTCGAGCGCGGGTTTAGGTGTCGTGAACGCGGGTGACGAGAGCGCGGCGAAAACCGTCATCTTCGCCACCGATGTTTCCGCGTCAAGGTTTTTGAGTTCCAACGGGTCGCCCGTGGCCGTCACGTCGATGACGTTGAACTCTGGATACGCGCCGAAGACGGGATACGCGAAAAGGCCGCTCGCCTCCGTCACGGTGTCGCAAGCATAAAGCCCCACGCCCGACGCGCCAACGAGCGCGTTTGTGAACACCTCGCCGCCGAATTTGAGGTTGGAGGCCGCGTCGCGACGGATGCCGTCGATGGCGACAAAGGTGCCGTTCGTCGCCGAGCACGCGAGCGAGAGCGCGTGAGGGCCGGGGGTCACGCGCACGCCCGCGCCAAAGCCCGCCGTCCACGTTCCGTCGGCGTTCCAGTAGCCCAAGGAGAGGAGAATCGCCGACTCTTCCGCCGTCGCGTTGAGGCAAATCCGATACGGCCCTGCGACGAGCGTGAGGATGTCGCCCGCCGCGTCGGCGGGCAAATCCACCATCGCGCCCACGGTGCAAACTTTCGTCGAAGCGACGGACACCGCGACCGCCTCGTCCGCCACCGTGAGCGGCGCGTCGCTCAAATTCGGATAGACGCTCGCGTAGACAGCGTTCCCCGATGCGTCCTGCGTCGCTTGCGTCCACGTCGGCGTGAAGGTGAGGTAGCCGTCCGAGACGGCGAGCGTCCCCGCGTAGCCGATGTCGGGGATGACCGTGATGTTGCCCGCATACGATGAGCCCGACCACTTGAAGAGTTGAATCGGCGTTCGCGGCGACGACCGTTCCGCGTCCGTCAGCGTGATGCGGATCGAGCCCGTTCCCGACAAGTCGGCGAGTTCCGCGCCGCGCACCGTGCCAAAGTCGAGGAGGCCGTCCGTCACCTTCACGCCGGCGCAGTCCGTCACGAGTTTGAACGTGACCGCCCCGCCCGACGGCAGCGTCAACGTCGAGCCGGCGGCGAGCGTGACGGAACTTCCATAGTAGAACGTCCCGTCAATCGTGAGCGAGCCGTCGGGCGCGGAGGCGATTGTCGAGGGCGCGTGGAGGTTCACGTTGTCGTGGACTTGGGAATTCTTCTCGTAGCCTCGGAGCGTCCCGCCCTTCAAGTTGAGGACGGCCGTTCCCGACACGAAGCCGAGCGAACCCACGTCGAGCGTTCCGCCTTCGTTCACGTTGATCGTCGCCTGCTGGTTCGACTTAAAGTAGCCCTTCGCCCGCACCGTTCCCGCACCGCCCACGTTCAGCGTGACGGGGCAGTAGAAGTTGAGCGACGAGTTCGTGACGGCGAAAAGACCGCCCGTGACATCAAGCGTCATCGTTACGTTATTGAAGCCGAGCATGAAGCCATTTCCCGTGCCGCTCTGCTCTTCCCCGGTCGCGAGCGAGACGAACTCGCCGCCCGACTGGGAGAAAGTCGAATTCTCAAACCACGTGGTGGCCACCGCCGGGAAGATGACGCGCCCACCTTGGATGTCGAACGCAAACTTGCACCGACCGCCCAAGTTCGCGCCGTCGAAACTGATCTCGTCGCCATCCGTGACGCGGACAGAGCAGTCCCGCTGAAAGCCGCCGGTCAAGTGAATCTTCTTGAACTCATACGTCCCCGCGCTCCCCGCGAAGAAGGCGTCGTCGATGTTCCGCCCCGCCGAGGCGTCGTCCTCGATGCGCAGCGTCCCGCCCTTCTCCAACTGGTAAGAGCCCATCCGCACACCCTCGGCGAGCGTCGCCTTCATGTCCTCAAGGACAACGAGTTTCGCCGTGTTCGAGGCGGCGAGGCGCGTGTCCGCGCCCGCGACGATTCGGTCGATCAAATTCGTGAAGGAAAGCGTCACTTCTTTTTCCGCCTCCAAAAGGCTCATCGTCGAGAGCGCGGCGAGATCCTCGCTGTTGCCAATCTCCGCGCCCGTCGCAATCGCGTTGTTGCGCACCGTGATGAGCGTCGGCACCGATGCGCCCACCTTGACGATGCCGTCCTCCGTCACCGTCCAAAAAGCCTCCGCGCCGACGTTCCATTTCTCCATCAGCGTCCGCCGGATCTTCGCGCTTTCATACTCGTCAAGTGCCTCCTTGAAGAGAACGAGCTCCGCGATGTCCTTGCCGCCGCGACGCGGAGTATTGCCATTGCCGGCGCGGTCGTAGCAGAGCTGCGAGGCCGTGACGCCGCTCGTCGCGTGGATCTCGAACAGCGCAAGCTCGTCGGTCGGCACGACGCTCGTCGGGTCGCGCACAAACGCGCCATTCACGAAGACCGAGCCGGAGCGGATGCTCTCGGGCGCGTGGCCGGAGAAGAGCTGACTGTTCTCGCCGCGATGGAAGTTGTAGGCGGACGAGTCGCCCAAGAGAAACGCATTCGGGCTTTGCTCCAGGCGGGCGACCATGAAAACCGTGCGGAGGTCGCTCGTCCGCTCGAAGGAAAGGTCGCGGTTCGCCGTCGTCGAGCCGAACGACACGAGGCGGCGTCCCTTGTCGTCAACAAGAAGTTGAGGCCCGCTCGGCGACTCGGAGGAGAGCGTGTAGACGCTCGCCGTCTTGCCCGCTTGGTTCGCGCTCGCCCAAGCGGTGATTTCGCCCGCCTCGTTCGTCGTGATCGTCGATTCGTCGCTCGCGTCGAGCCAGAGGTAGGCGTTCTCGCGCAAGTCGTCCTCGTCCCTCTGCCAGACGCGGACGTAATCGACGAACATCCGCACGGGCAGCGTGGACGTGTCGGAGACTTGACCCACCCAGGAGCCCTCCAGCTGCTGCGAGAGGATGAAGTAGAAGTCCGCGTCGAACGGCCACTTCAGATACCCCGATCCGTCGTTCGCGTAGGTGTGCGTCGTCACGCCGTTGACGGACCACGTGATCGCGTCCTCCGTCCACTCAAGGCCGTAGACGTTGAACTCGCCGTTGGCGATGGAGGCCGTCGTCCCGCTCGTCGAGTCGCGATTGTTGTAGCCGAAGTGCGCCGTTTGGTAGACTTTCGCGTCGGAATTGAGCCGCTCGGTGATGTCGATCTCGCCGCTATTCGGCCAGCCGCCGTAAATGGAATCTTGCGGCATCATCCACATCGCCGGCCACGCGCCGCTCTGGTTCTCGAACTTGGCGCGGATCTCGACCTTGCCATACTTGAAGCTGAACTTGCCGTTCGACTGGATCTGCCCGCAGAGGAACTTGCGCGTGTCGCCGTCGGAGAAGTCGTTGAGAACGCCCGTCAACACGAGGCATCCGTTCGAGACGGCGACCAAGTCCTCGCGGTGCGAGGTGTATTGCCGCCAGTTCGGGGCGCCGCTCGTCATGACGGGCACCTTCTCCCACTTGCTCGCGTCGAGCGTGTCGCCGCCAAACTCCTCGTCGAAGATCAACTTCCCGTAGCCCTCCGGGTAGGCGAGGCTGTCGCTCGATGTCTTCAGCCGCACGGAGAGGATCGACCCGCCGCCCACGCCAGAGAGACCCGCGCCGATGAACGCTTTTTTCAGGTAGCCGTCGCTCGAATTGTTCTTGTCGGTGACGAGGATCGTCTCGCCGTTTTGGATGACGCGCAACTCGCCCGCGCGGTTCTCGACGACAAGCGTGACGCGCCCGTCGCCGTCCACCGTGAGGGGAACGCCGCTTCCGACATCGCCGTTGCCGCGCACGGCCGTCCGCGAGATGGGATGCGCGTAGGAGGCGGTGTTGCTCCCCGTGAGGAAGAGTTCGCCCGCGCCCTCGCCGTTGACGGAAAGGGCGACGGTCGTCGTCGCGCCCACGAGGCGGATCAATTGCGGATAGGCTTTCCCCAAGGACGACGCGGAATAGTTCGGGAGCGAGAGGACGACCTCAAGCGCCCAGTCTTGGCTTCGGACATCGACCTCCTGCGGGAGGGCCGTGTCCCAACCGCTCGGCTCGCGCCACGCGCCGTCGAGTTCATAGGCGGGGTCGGGAACCGCGTCAAGATCCTGAAGGTCGCCGCCCTCGACGACGGAGGACGCGCTCTCTTCAATCGTGACCCCGTTGCCCTCGACAAGCCCCACGAGTGCGCCAATCGAAGGCGAGATGGGCTGGAAGAGCGTGTCCCAAATGTTGCGCACCTCGATGTGGAGTTTGCCGCCGACCTCGACGGAGGAATTGCGAATCGTCGCCGCGCCGCTCGCCTTGCCGACAAGGCCGCCGACGCTCTGAACGCCCTTCACCTCGCTGCCCTCGCCCAACGTGACATCGACGTTCTCGATGAGGGCGGAGTCCGTCGCCACGGCGGCGAGGACGCCCACGGGATTCTCGCCGGAGAGGGAGTTCAAGAGCCGCCCCGTGTCGGGAGCGCGAATCTCGTCGTTCCAGCGGGCGGCGACCGTGAAGACGCGGGAGTTCATCTGAATCTTAAGATTGCGCACCGTGCCGCGCAGCGTGCGGATAAGACCCGTCGCCTGTTCCGAGACGATCCACGTGTCGTCGTCGAAAATGAGCGTGTGGCCGTTGCCGTTCAAAACGCCCGTCCACTCGTCGATGACGAGGGGGTCGTGCTGGAAGGTGATGTCGCAGGCGAGCTCCGCGTGAACAGTCGGGTGGTCGGCGAGCCAAAACCAGTCGTCCTCTTTTTTGAGTTGATACCACGCCTCACCATCCCTCTCCACGATTTCAGGCGTCGCCCAGGCGTTGGGCATCGGCCAAATCGCCTTCGACTGGTGGCGGCCAAAGGAGTTCCACCCCTCCCACGTGGGGTCGGTGTAATACCCCCAGCTCATCACGCCGCCCAAGTTCTCGCGCCGCGCCCACATGCACTGCGCCTGAAGGGAACTCATGCCCTCGAACGGCCAATACGAGTCGTATTTGTTCGCCCACCAAATATCCATGTCGAAGCGGCGGAAGGGATCGTCCGTCTCCGATTCGATCTTGGAGGAGCAGCCGTCCCAACCCATGTGGCCGTTGAGCGACTCATACGCCGCCTGACCCATGACGACGCGCCGCTTGGGGAGGAGGCGGTTCGTGCAGACGGCGAGCGAGCGGCGGTGGACGCTCGGCGAGGAGTTGAGCCAGCCGCCGCCGTAGGACTGCACCATCATGTAGTCGCAGACGTGGAAGGCGCCGTAATCGGCTTCGTCGAAAGGCATCCCGGAGAGCGACCAATCATAGCTGCGCGTCGCGAAGGAAAGGACATAGCCCTCCTCGAAGAAGTGTTCGGAAAGTTCGCGGAGCATCTTGCCGATGTTCTGCCATTCGCGGTGGTTGTTCGCATCCTGAACCCACTCGTAGTCGACGTCCAAGCCGTCGCATTGCTTCTCGCGAATGAAATCGACGATGGACTCCGCGAACTGCCGCCGCGTCACCGCCCCCGCGCCCGCGACCTCGAAACCCTTGCCGCTGATGCCATTCGCCGAGATGCCGTTCCCCGGAATGAGCGAGACGCGGATCATGCAGTCGGGGTTGTAAGCGTCGCGCAACCGGCGGAGACGCGCCGTCGATTTGGTGTCTGTGTAGGTCGAATCCCACCCGGAGATGTAGAACTTGCCGTTGGAATAACCGTCCTTCGCCGAGTAGATGGGCAAGACATCGGTCAGCGTCTCGAACCGCTCCTTGGGGTTCGTGGAGAAGATGTCCCAGTCGCGCGTGCCGTTGTCAACGAGGCTGTCATTGCGGACGAACGCGCCGATTTGGTAGCGGAAGGGAAAGGAGCGGTGCGGCGAACGCGCCTGTTGGTTGTGGAGTCTGAAATCGCCCGACGTCAGCTGAACGCGGTCGCCCGCGAAGGAGACGAACAGTTGCGCGTTCGTCGAAAGCCCCTCGTCGATGTGCGCCGTCACCCACACGTAATCGCCCTCGTCCGCCGTGCCGCTCTTCGGGGTGAGGGTGAGCGCGTCGGTGACGTTCGTCGCCGCGAACGCGACCTCGATGCTGTCGCCCGTCTCGCGCCGCGTCGCGCCGAGGCCGGCGGCGAGAAGATCGACGGCGTCGCGCTCGAAGAACGCGAACGGCAGGATGCCCGCGCTCTCGTCATATTTCTGCCGCCACACGCGGATGTCGGTGATTTGGTCGGGCGTCGCGTTCGTGAGGTCGAAGCGCACCGTGAGGTTGGTGATCGCCCCCGCCGCGCCGTCGAGGAGTTTGAAGCCGATCAAGGACTCCTTGTCGAGGCCGAGCGTCAGGCGCGGGTGGGCGCGGACGACCGAGGCCTCGCCGATGCCAAAGATGTTCCACTTCTTCATCAGGTAGTCGCGGACGGTCTGTTGCTCCGCCACCGTCAGCGCGTTCGTGAAGAGAAGGACTTCCGCGATGTCCTTGCCGCCGCGACGCGGGGCAGGGTTCGTGTTGCCTTGTCGGTCGTAGCAAAGTTGCGAGGCGGCGAAGGTTTTGTCGTCGTTGGCTTGGGCGTCAAAGAGCGAGAGACTCTCCGGCATCGTGGTGGACGTGGGCGCGGTGACGGCCACGCCGTTCACGTAAACGGTGCCGTTGGTGCGGGCGACGCCGTGATCCCCATGCAAGACTTCGCCCGACGCGCCGCGATGGAAATGGTAGGTGTCCGAGTCGCCGATCAAGAACGCATTGCCGCTCTTCTCGACCTTGGCGACCATGAAGACCGCCTTGATGTCCTCGGAGCGCGGGAAGGCGAGGTCGCGGCAGGAGCTCGACGAGCCGAACGAGACGAGGGGCGCGGAAGCCTCCTTGAAACTCAACCGAGGGCCGGAGGGCGTCCAGCCCGCGTTTGAGTCCGTGAGCGTGTAGGCCGACGCGGCGACGCCGCCGTTCACGCTGCGCCATTCGGTGATCTCGCGATCCGAGAACGTCATCGTGTTCGTCTGCGAGGCGTCGAGCCAGAGGTAGGCGTTGTCGCACACCTGTGGCGCGGCGATGGCGCCGAAAGCCGCGACTGTCATCAGCCCGGCGATTCCAAAGAAAAGACCTCCCCGCCATCCCGCTCTCATAGGCATTTCTCCTCAATTTCGAGTTTTGTAAAATTGTAGCAAATTTCAGCCCA
>CAVEND010000025.1:0-9364 GCA_963616865.1 Faecalibacterium prausnitzii
CCGCCTTCAGGTGCTCGTAGCGCACCTCGCGCTCGCGCAGATACCAGTCGAGGTTGCCCTCGTAGCGCGTCGCCGTCCCCGCGTCGACCTCGACGATGATGTCGGTGAGCGTCCGCAGGAGGAAGCGGTCGTGCGAAATGAGCATGAGCGTCCCGTCGTAGCCCTTCAGGAACTTCTGCAGCCACTCGACGGCGGGGAGGTCGAGGTAGTTCGACGGCTCGTCCAAGAGGAGCAAGTCGGGCTTCGAGGCGAGGACGCGGGAGAGCTCGACGCGCATGCGCCAGCCCCCGGAGAACGAGAGGAAGGGCTTGTCGAAGGCGTCCGTCGGAAACCCAAGTCCGCCGAGCGCGATCTTGACGCGCGTTTCCATGTCGTAGCCGCCCAAATGCTCGAACCGCTCCTGAAGTTCGCCGTAGCGGCTCATCTTCTTGGGGTCGGAGAGGTCGTGCGCGAGCGACGCCATCTCGCGCTCGATCTCGCTCAAACCCGCGATGCCGCGCAGGGCGTAGTGGAGAAGCGTCTCGTCGGGCGTCTCGGGCTGGGGGTTTTGGCGCGTGAAGCCGATGCGCGGATTCCCCTCGACGACGCATTCGCCCGCGTCCGTCGATTTCTCGCCGAGGATGATCTTGAAGAGCGTCGACTTGCCCGACCCGTTCGGGCCGACGACGCCCACGCGGTCGCCACGGTTGACGCGGAAGGTGACGTCGGTGAGGACGTCCTGATGGCCGTAGTGAACGGAAATCCCCTTGAAGTCAACCATGGGAGGGTCTCCTGCGCGGCCTCTTCAGCCACGCGCCTCAGCTGCGCAGATACGCCGAATAGGCGCGGTAGGTCTGGTAGCAGTCTTCCTTCGAGACGATCTCCCACGGCGCGTGCATGTTCCACATGGGCGTGCCCATGTCGAGCACCTTCATGCCGAAGCGCGCCATGTATTGCGAGATCGTGCCGCCGCCGCCCTTCTCCATCTTGCCGAGCTCGGCCATCTGCCACGTGACCTCGCCCTTCTCCATGATGTCGCGGATCGTCGCGATGAACTCGGGCCCGCAGTCGCTCGCGCCGCCCTTCGTCGCGCCGCCCGTATACTTCGAGGCGGCGACGCCCTTGTGGAGACGCGCCTCGTTGCCGGTCGAGTCCACGTCGGGGAAATGCGGGTCGGCGGCCGCCGTCACGTCGGCGGAGAGCATCGTCGACTTCTCCAAGGCGCGGCGCACGAGGATGTCGCGCGCGTTCTTCTCCTGACGCTCGATCAACTCGGCGACGGTGTTCTCGAAGAAGCTCGACTGCATGCCGGTCGAACCCATCGAGCCGATCTCCTCCTTGTCGCACATGAGGATCGAGGCCGTCACGTCGGGAACGTCGTCGGACGCGTCGATGAGCGCCTTCAGCCCCGCGAAGGAGCAGACGCGGTCGTCGTGGCCGTAGCCCGTGATGAGGGCGCGGTCGAAGCCGACCTCGCGCGGAAGCCCGGCGGGGACGATCTCCAACTCGGCGGAGAGGAGATCCGCTTCGTCGATCTTGTAAGTCTTCTTCAGGTAGGCGATGAGACCCTTGCGGTCGTCCTTCGGCGTGCCGTCCTCGCCGTCCTTCGCCTTGCCGTCCTTCGCGGCGGGAAGCGACCAGCAGACGGGATCCAAGTCCTCCGCGACGAAGAACTCGTCGCGTGTCCCCTTCGCCTGATCCTTGCCCAAGTGCGGGAGGATGTCGGAGATCATGAAGACGGGATCGTTCGGCGCGTCGCCGACGGCGATGTCAACCTTCGTGCCGTCCTTGCGGACGACCGTTCCGTAGAGGGCGAGCGGCAGCGTCAGCCATTGATACTTCTTGATGCCGCCATACATGTGGCAGTCGAAGTAGACGACGCCGCCCTTGCCGTAGAGCGGGCGCGGCTTCAAGTCGAGGCGCGGCGCGTCGGTGTGGCCGCCGACGACCTTGAGCCCCGCGTCCGCGATTTTCTTTTTGCCGATGACGGCGGCCATGACCGTGCGGCCCTCATAGCCGCGGTAGACGCGGTCGCCCGCGTGAAGCACCTTGAAAGACGCCAAGGGGCGGAACCCCTTCTTCTCCAAAAGGCGGACGCTTTCGGCGTAGCTGCGGCGCTCCGTCTTGGCGAAGCCCAGATACTTGATGTATTCGGCGCAGTAGGCGTCTTTCGAAAGATACTTCATCTTCATGGCTCAGGCCTCGGGCTTCGTCTTCTTGAGACCCAGGCCGCGTGAACCCTCCGTCCACTCCCCGCGCTTCTTGAGGAGGTCGACGCGCTCAAAGCGCTTGAGGACGTTGCGTTTCGAGGTGATCTTGCCAGATCCCTTGAGCGATGCGTGCTGACTCATGTTCTTGATCCTTTCAATACTTCTCGCAATTACTTCTCGACGGGGGCGGCTTCGGGCGCGGCCTCTGCCGGCGCGTCGTCCTTCTGCGGCTCATACATCTTGAAATCGTCGGCGAACGCCTTGATCGAGGACTTGTCGAGCGCGTCCATGATGAACGAGCGGGCGAACGCGCGCTCCTCCTCCTTCGTCAGGAACTCGACGAGCTCCTCCTCCTTCGGGAGCGGGCGGACGGTCTGCGTCTTGACGAGGATGTGGCTCGCCTTGACCTTCTCCGGCGAGGCCGGCTCGCCGTCCTTCGCCTCGACGGCGGGAATCTTCTCCGTGACGAGGATGAGGTGGTAGCCGAACGGCGTCTTGACGGGCTCGGAGACCGTGTTCACGGGCAGCGTGAAGGCGACGTCCTCGAACTCCTTGACCATCTGACCCTTCGCGAACGCGCCCAAGTCGCCGCCGCGCTCGGAGGACGGGCAGGACGAGTTCTCCTTCGCGAGCTCCGCGAACTTCGCCGCGACCTGGTCGGCGGGCAGCGCGGCGAGCGTCGCCTTCAACTCCGTCACCTTCTTCAACGCCTCGGCCTCGACGGCGGGCGCCTTGTCGTTCTCGGCCTTCTGCGCGGCGATGATCTCCTTCGCGCGGGCGGCGGCGTCCGTGGTCGCGGGCGCCTTCGCCTTGGCGTCGCGGATCAGCTTGTCAATGAGGATGCCGTTCTCGAACTCGCGGCGCGCGCGCTCCTCGCCGAGAGGAAAGCTCTTGAAGTAGTCCTCCAGCGTCTTGGGCGCGTTCGGCATCCGGGCGACGGCCTGGACGAACTCCGCCTCGCGGGCCTTGCGGTCGGCCTCCGTGACGACGATGCCCTCGTCCTTCGCCTTCTTGACGAGCACCGACTCAAGGACGAAGCCCTGCACGAGCTGGTTCTGAAGGGCCTGGCGCACCATCGCGACCTCGTTCGAGGGGATGTCCTTCTGGGCGCGGAGGATGGCCGCGATGTCGTTCTCGATCGCCGCGCGCGTCAGGGGGATGCCGTTGACGGAAAGGACGACCGTCGTGTCGGTCGAGGTCGCCGCCTCGTCCGCGTCTTTCCCGCAACCCGCGACAAGGGCGCATCCAAGCGCCGCGCACACCAAAGTCTTTGTCTTCATCGTTCTTTCCGTTTGAGTTTGTGACCCATCATGTTGAACACGGTTCGCCGCACATCGGTGACACCATCAACATGGAACGAATAGTATACACCAATCACCCGTGCCGCGTCAAGTGCCTCGGACGAAATCTCGTCTGTTTTCGGCGCGTTTTTTTGGGTGGCGAGGCGTTGGATGTAGCCTTGCGTCTCTTTCGCGACGGGGAGGCGACGCTCGCCCGCGAGAAAAAGGGCGTCATCCGCCCCCTCGAACGAGAGGGCAAGCCCCATCAAGTCAAGGGCCCGCAGCTCGGCGCGGAGGACGAGATCGAGCGAGAGGCCGTCGTGGGCGAGCGCGTCCAAAGCGTCCGTCAGCCACGCGAACCACGCGGACGACTCCTCCCCCGGCGGCGCGAAGCGCGAGGCGAGCGTCCGAAAGTAGCCCGCGACGGCCAAGAGCGTGTGATCCTCGCGCAGCGCGTCGCGGAACGAGACGGGGAAACACTCGCGCAGCGCGTGGATGTCGCCCTTCGCCCGCGCGTAGTAGACGATCTCGCACGTGTAGTTGAGGTCGTATTGACCCAAGAAAAAACTTTTCGGCCGCGTCGCCCCGCGCGCGAGCGTGACGACGCGACCCGCCGGCGTCAGCCACGCGACGACGTGGCTCGTCCGCGACCACGGCGAGATCGAAAGGCAGACGGCCTCTGTTTTAAGCGTCTCCCCCGCCAAGGCTCAGAGGAAGACGCCCTTCTCCAAAAGGTCTTGCGCGTCCAAGGCGTAGGCGGGGTCGATCTCGATGGGCATCGCGGGCGGAATCACGCCTCCCGCCGCCTTGAAGAAGCCGCGCCACTTCGCCTGCATGTCCCGCTGGCACGTCGCGGGCGAGTCCGCGCCCTCGGCGTTCTTGACGGGCGAGAACTCGTCCGTCGTCTCGAAGGCGAGGAACGCGGCGCGTCGCGCGTTCGGCAGGATGTCGAAGATGAACTTCTCGAACTTGTAGCCGTTGGGCTCCGTCGGCTTCACGACCTTGCCGTTGACGAGCGTCGGAATCTTCTTGAACGCGAGGTGGATGGGCATCGCCTTCTCCGCCTCGCGTTTGAGGAACGCGCGGTCGAAGACGTGGATGGCGGGCGAGCCATACTTGAAGTAGAGGTCTCCCGCCGCCGTCTTGCGCTCGCACTGCGCGGGCGTCATCTCCGAGTATTCCACCATGCGGTGCTGCGTCTTGCCCTTGGCCGTGAACACCATGGGCATGCCGACCTTCTCGTAGGGGTCGCGCTTCGCGCAGAGTTTCAAGGAATACTCCGACTTCTCCAAGACGTGGAAGCCGATGAAGGCGGGGTCGGCGATCTCGACCAAGGGGTTGTCGACCTGGAAGAAGAAGACGGACGAGATGCCGCGCTTCTCCATGTCGGCGAGGGCCCCCGAGCGCTTCAGCGCGGCGAGAAGCCCGCCGTGGCCGTCGGGGCTCATGAAGATGTGTCCCTTCGCGTCGAGGATGATCTTCCCCTCCTTCGTCATCCCCGGCCACATCCCCTGCGTGAAGAAGAAGACGTCCTTCTTGTCGAGGCCGAAGTAGCGGTGCGCCTCGAAGCACGCGACCGTCGCCGCGTTGTTCGCCTCGCTCGTCATGACGTAGAACGGAATGGGCTTCCCGTAGCGGCGCGACCGCGCCAAAATCTTGCGGGCGTGGAAATAGAAGAGCGGCGCGTCCGTCAGCGGCCCGATGGGGAAGCAGCCCTTGGGCCCGTCGTAGCCCAAGCGCGAGCCCTGCCCGCCCGCGACGAGCAACGCGGCGACGCGCCCCGCGCGGAGTTCCTGTTCGCCGCGCGCGACGGCCTTTTTGAGGGCGGCGCCTTTGAGCGTGACGACCTTGGGGGCGCGACCCTTCGAGGAGTCGAACGTCTCGCCGCCCGTCTTCAACGCCGTCGCGCACTGCGCGAGGCTCTTCGCGTCGAGCGTCCCGATCTGTTTGAGGAGGGCGTCCTGGGTTTTCTTGGGGAGCGACGAAAAACCATCGAGGACGTGTTCCTGGTGGCATTGCGTCATGAGTTTTCGCGCGGCGGCAGCGTTCATGTTTTTTCTCCTTGAGTTTTAGTCCTTGACGGGTTCCAAGATCCAACTCTTATTATACCAAAACCAATCCTGCGGGTGCGTCTTCAAGTCCGCGTCAATGAGGCGCATCGCCTCCGTCGTGAGACGCGCGGCCTCCTCGCGGGCGTTTGCCGCGTCGGGGTTGGCGCGGAGCGTCGCCAAGTGGCGGAAGACGTGGCGAGAGCCTTCCCGCGCCATCGCCGCGACGACGAGGGGCGCGTGGCAGCGCACGGCGAACATCGCCCCCGCGTGGCTCACGTTCGCCACGCCATTGAGGAAGGGAACTTGGACATCCTTGTGGCGGACGCGCAAGTCGGGCAGGATGGCGAACGCGCGTCCCTCGCGCAAGCGGTCCCGGATCGTGCCAAGCGTCTCGCGGGAGTCGCGGTAGAGGATGTCGAGGACCCCGTAGTGGCGGTGCATCCAGTCGTTGAGTTTCGGGTTGCGCTGCCGCGCCGCGAGCGCGAAAAGCGGGATTCCATACTGCGCCATCGACCACGCGGCCATATACCAGTTGCCCGTGTGCGGCACCATGATGACGACGCCGCGCCCCTCGTCCACGAGCGCTTGGAGTTTCTCCTTGTAAAGGGCGCCGTCCGCGACGTGCGCGTCCATCCACGCGCGTGTGAGCGAGGGGGCTCGCATCATCTCCACCGCGTTCATGAGGACGTTCTGGATCGAGCCCTTGGCGATCTTGCGCACCTCGGCCGCCGACTTCTCCGGGAACGCCCCTCGGATGCGTGCGAGCGTCCGCCGCCTCTTGAAGCGGACGACGTGGAAGAGGAAACTCCCGAACGCGCGCGCGAGCGCCATCGCGAGGGGATAGGGGAGGGCGTTCAACGCCGCGCAAAGGATGCGCAACGCCGCGTATTCAAGATGGATGGCGAGGCGGCTTTTCATTCGGCGCGGCACAAGGGAATCATCGCACGCGGCAGGAGGTCGGCCTTGTCGAGCGCGTCGAGGGGACACCACGAGAACGTGATCCAGTCCTCGCAACTCGTCGTCGGGAAGCCGTCCACGCGGACGCGGTAAACGAGGTTGATCTCCGCGTGGGGCTTGCCCGCTTGCGTGAAGGAGTTCTCGACCACGCCGAGGAAATCACCCACGTCCGCCGCGACACCCAACTCCTCCGCGATCTCACGGGCGAGCGCGTCCTTCGCCGTCTCGCCGAACTCGATGTGGCCGCCGGGGAGATACGAGGACGAGCCGCCCTTCGCGTGGCAGAGGAGGATCTTGCCGTCACGAATGGCGACGCCACGCGCGACCGTCTCGATGACGCCGCGTGAGCCGGAGAAGATGCGCTCGTAAACGCCGTAAACGGTGTCGCGCTCGGCGGCGGGCGCGAGGGCGATGACGCGCTTCATGATCGCGTCCTCCCGCGCCTTGTCAACGGCGGGGAGGTTGTGCGATTTCTTGTAGTCGCGCATCCGCGCCGCGAGCGCGAAACGCGCGTTGAGCGCGTCGAGGATCTTGTCGTCGGCCGCGTCGATCTCGCGGCGGAGGCTCTCCAAGTCGTCCGCCATGTCAGAGCATCCTCAACTTGACGGGCGACGCGCCGACGACGCCGGTGGCGACGATCTCCTGGAGGGCGCGTTCGAGGTTCTCCGTCTTCGCCTCGTGCAGGAGCGCGACGACGGGGACGAAGCCGTTCTCGCCGGACTCCTTCTGCATCGCGCCCGCGATGGAGACGCCGTGCGTGCCCAAGATCGTCGCGATGGTCCCGAACGCGCCGGGGCGATCCGCGACCATGAAGCGGACGTAGAACTTCGAGACGATCTCGCCCGGCGCCTTCAGCCGGACGCGCCCCTCGTTGTAGACGGGGACGGCGCGAGGGAAGCGCGGCTTCCCCTGCGCGAGGCTCTCCGCGAGCGAGACGACATCGGCGATGACCGTCGCCGCCGTCGGCGCGCGCCCCGCGCCGCGCCCGTAGTAGAGCGTCTCGTCGGACATGTCGCCCTTGACCCACGCGGCGTTGAACGACCCGTTGACGGAGGAGAGCATGTGCGTCTGCGGGATGAGCGTCGGGTGGACGCCCACCTCCACCGCGTCGCCGTCCTTCGCGACGAGCGCGAGGAGTTTGATCGAATAGCCGAGCTCCGCCGCGTAGCGGACGTCCACGCCGGAGAGCGAGCGGATGCCCTCGACCTGAACCTCGTTGAACGCGGGGTGGAACCCGTAGGCGAGCGAGGCGAGGATGCACGCCTTGTGCGCCGTGTCGAAGCCGTCGATGTCGAGCGAGGGGTCGGCCTCGGCGTAGCCCAAGCGCTGCGCGTCTTTGAGGACTTCGCCAAAGTCCGCGCCCTCGCGGGCCATGCGCGTCAAGATGTAGTTGCAGGTCCCGTTCAAGATCCCTTGGATGGACTCGATCTCGTTCGCGACAAGCCCCTCGCGCAGGACGCGGATGATCGGGATGCCGCCCCCGACGGACGCGCCGAAGTAGATCTCGACATTGTTCTCCTCGGCCGCGCCGAAGATCTCGCGGCCGTGCTCGGCGAGGAGTTTCTTGTTCGCGGTGACGACGCACTTGCCGTGGCGGAGCGCGGACAGGACGAGCGTTTTCGCGATGGTCGTGCCGCCAATCGTCTCGACGACGATCTCGATGTCGGGGTTTGAGACAACCTCGTCCGCGTTCGTCGTCAAGAGGCCGTCCGGGACCTCGAAGCCACGCGGCGTCGTGATGTCGAGGTCGGCGATTTTCGCGAGGACGAGATCAACGCCCGAGCGCTCGCGCATCACCTCGCGGTGGCGGAGGATGCCCTCCACGACACCGGCTCCCACCGTGCCAAACCCCAAAACTCCAACTCGAACCTCTTTCATCTCTTCTTATTCTCCTTCCTTTTCCTTCATATTCCGCCCATGCGCGAAACGCAGAAGTCCCAGTCGGACACGCGCCTTGAGCGACAGGGCGCGAACGACGTCCGGGGATTCCCCCTTCAAAAGATCCACGGCCTTGAGCAGCTCCGCGACGAGCGCGGGCGAACGCGCCTTGAAGACTTTCGAGACCGTTGACGAAAGTCCGTCCGCCGCCTGGTGAATGGCGAAAGCACGCAGGGTCTTCTCCGTCTGTTGCCGAGCGGTTTCGCAGACCATCCGAACGACGGCGATGGAATCGCGGAGTTTTCTCTCCGAAAACGGCGAGCGGACGAGCGACGCGGCGCCGTCGTTGAGGCAGTAGACGTAGAGCGGCGCGTCAACGAGGGCGAACGTCTGGGCGGCGCAGAAGATATCCGTTGTGACGGGAAAGTCCTCGAAGATGGTCGGCGGGTAGCGACGCGCCTTGAAAAGGTCGGCGCGGTAGAATTTGTTCCAAGCCGAATATTGGACTTTCCGACCCGCGATCTTCGGCGCGGGGAGGACGCGAAAGCGCGGCGTCGTCGCGGGCGGCGGCGGGGCGGGATGGTCGTCCCTCAGGAACGACGACGAGACGACGAGCGCGGCCTTCGACAAATCCGCGACGGCGGCGAAGGTGGCGAGCGTGTGGGGGAGGATGTAGTCGTCGGAATCGACGAAGGTGACGAAATCCCCCGACATCCGGTCAAGCCCCGCGTTCCGCGCCGAGCCGAGGCCGCCGTTCTCCTTGGTGATGACATCGAACGAGACACGCGGTTCGTGGGCCTCGCAAATCGTGGCGGCGAAGCCCTCGACAATCGCCGCGCTCGAATCCGTCGAGCCGTCGTTCACGCAGAGGATTTCGACCTCGTGACCCGCCGCGACCGCCGCCCGCGCCGACGCGAGGACGGACTCCAAGCATCGCGCCACATAGCGCTCGACGTTGTAAACGGGAATGACGACGGAAATTCTCATGGAGATATTATACCACAAAAGG
>CAVEND010000026.1:0-8781 GCA_963616865.1 Faecalibacterium prausnitzii
GAAGTCCCAGATCCACCGGTCGCCCTCGAAACGCCACGCGCTCGTCACCGCGCCACGCGGCGTCACGTAGGTCGCGTCGACGAAGCCAAGGCGGCGGTCGGGGACGGGGCGCATCAGGATCGTCTTGAAGCCGGGTTCTGCGGGATCGGCGGCGATGCCGGCCGCCGTCTTGTAGAGCCACGCGAGCACCGCGCCGTAGGCGTAGTGGTTGAACGAGTTCATGCCCACGGGCCCGAAGCCGTCCTTCTTCGTGTAGCTGTTCCACCGCTCCCAAACGGTCGTCGCGCCTTGGTCGACGGAGTAGAGCCAGCCGGGGAAGTTGTGGTTGAGGAGAAGGTCGTAGGCGAGGGAGGTGAGTCCGTTCTCCGTCAGCGTGTCCATCACGATTGACGTCCCCAAAAAGCCCGTGTGGAGCGTCCCGCCGCCCGCCGCGATGCTCGCCTTCAGCCGCTCGATTGTCTTCCGTTTCGCCGCGCCCTCGACGAGGCCGAGTTTGAGCGCGAAGAGCATCGGCGTTTGCATCCCCTCGAACGTCGCCTCCAGCGTCCCGTCCGCCGAGAAGAACGTCGTCTTCAGATAAGTCTTCGCCGTCGCCGCCATCCGACGGTATGTCGCCGCCTCGTCGGCGCGGCCGGTCAGCGCGGCCATCTCGCTCATCATCTGCGCGTCCAGCGCCCAGTAGCACCCGCCAAGGTAGTCCCAATAGCGGACGGCCTCCTTCTTCGGCGCCCATTTCCCCTCCGCGTTCCTCTCGAACGCGGAGAACTCCATCTTGCCGGGGCAGCTTTCGAGGCGCGTGAGCGAGAGCCAGTCGTTCCACTGGTAGTTGCGGCACTCGCCCCTGATCGCGGCGGTCGCGTATTTCGTCTCGTTGACGTGATCGACGAACTTTTCCATCGCCGCCCAGTTCTCGTCCACGACGCGCCGGTCGCCATATTGCTTGAAGAGTTGGTAGGGGACGATCACGCCCGCGTCCGCCCAACCGAGGCGCATCATCTCGTTGCCATACTGCGAGAACGGCGCGACACCGGGGAAACTGCCCGTCGGGCTCTGGCTGTCGCGCTCGTCGCGCATCCACTTGCGGAGGAACGCGAAGACATCGGCGTTGAACGTCGCCGCCTCGCAGAAAACCTGCGTGTCGGCCGCCCAGCCAAGCCGCTCGTTGCGCTGCGGACAGTCCGTCGGCACGGAGAGGTAGTTCGAGAGCTGCCCCCAGCGGATGTTGGCAATGAGCCTGTTCACAGCCGCGTCTCCCGTCACAATCGAGCCGCGCTCCATCTCGCGTCGGATGGAGGTGACGGGCACACTCGCCACACTCACAATCGTGACGGGCGCGGTCGCCGTGATCGAGATGTAGCGGTAGCCAAAGAACGTGAAGCGTGGTTGGTAGTCCTCGACGGCCTTGCCCGCGAACGTGTAGCGGACGAGCCGCCCCGTCTCGTGCCCCTCGCGGAGGTTGACGCGGTAGACGCTCCCCTCCGGCCCGTCGTTGCCGCGTGACCTGAGGCCGTTCTCGTCGTTGAGCATTTCGGCGGGCTTCGCCACGAGTTCCGTCCCCGCCGAGGCGAAGAAGCGGAAGCGCGGCACGGCCGCCGCGTTCTGCCCGAAATCGACGACGAGCGTTTCGCCCTCGCCAATCTCGAAAGGCCCTTCCGGCGCGAAATCGCGCACCTTCCTCACCCGTCCGAACGCCTGGCCTGACGCGCCCTCCACGCCCTTCCACGTGTAGGCTTCGACGGGTTTGAGCGCGAGATCCTCGCGCAGACACACCTCCGCGCCGTCCGTCGGCAGAATCTCGCCCGCGAACTCCGTGTTGATTTCAGGCTTGCCAAATTGATGCCATACGTCGCGCTCAAAGCCAAACATCTCGCGCGCGTCGAAAATCTCGCCGTCGAAAATCGAGGCTTCCTTCACGGGGCCCGCGATGCCGGCCCGCCAGTCCGAAACGTTCGTGACGACGCGGCGCGTCGAGCCATCCGCAAACGTCAACGTCAGGACACCGCGAAACGCGCTCTTCTTGCCGTGGAAGTTCACGATCTTGTCGCGCCACCACCCGGCGGAGACTTCGGCGGCGAGGACGTTCGATTCGCCTTTCGCACGGCGAAGAAGTGCTGTCACATCGTAGGAGAACGAGGACTTCGTCTTCGCGTTGTGCGTGAAGCCGGGCTTCAAGAAATCGTCCCCGACGCGCCGGCCATTGACGTAAAGCTCGTAGACGCCAAGCCCCGCCGTCGTCCAAACGGCGCGGACGACCTCGCCCTCGTTCGCGAACTCGCGCACAAACCAGCTGGTCCCCGGCGCGGCGCGTGTCGCGGCGCCAATCGGTTCGCCGACGGTCGGCGCGTCGGGAACGGAAAGCCATTGACTCCCCTCCCAAACGTCCGCCGCCGCGACGGCCGCGTGCGTTGCGAACAGGGCGGCGCAGAACGCCGCCCCCCGTGTCAGCCGTCCCATGGCCGTCAGACCACGATGTCCCAGCCGCGTGAATCGGCGCGGGCGATGGGAAGGCGCCGCTTGTTGCATCCCGCGAAGTCCATCTTCTCGGGATCCCAGTCGAAGCCGGTGTCGAACTGATACGACATGTTGCACAAGAGGCAGAGCGTGCCGCTGCGGCCGCCCGTCTCGGCGGGCGAGATCGTCGGCTGGCGCGAGAGGACGCACTCGACGAAGTTGAGCACCTGGTTGGCGCTCTTGTAGAGCTGCGTCTTCGCGTGCGCGAGGTCGAAGCGTTCCCGCAGCTGCGTCAAGGTCGCGGCGAGCGCGTCGTCCTTCTTGACCGTCGCGTCCGTGCCGTAGTCCTTGCCCACGGACGCGGCGACGAGGCAGTCGGGGCGGAAGGTGACGTTCGCGACCGCCGCGCGGATGTCCGCCGTCGGCGCAACGGGGCCCGTCTTCGTCCAAACGGCGATCTTGCCACGGTTGACCGCGACGATACCGTCCGTGCCGTAGAAGACCGTCCCCCACACGCCGAAGGGCCCGTGGTAAAGCTCGACGTCGCGGCCGTCCACCTTGGACTTGAAGAGCATCCGCATGCCGAACTGGCGGCGTCCGCCGTGGTAGAGGTTCGTCGAGTGCGGCTCGTCGGAGCGGATGATCTTGTAGGGGCCCGAGTCGTCCATGTCAAGACCCCACTGCGCGATGTCGAGGTGGTGCGCTCCCCAGTCGCCGTTGTAGCCGGAGGCGAGGTCGTCGTCGAAGCGCCAGAACATCGGGTAGAACTTGTTGACGCCGCGTGGCGCGAGCTGGTCGGAATACGGGCGGTATTTCGCAGGGCCCAGCCACATGTTCCAGTCCACGTCGGGGTTGGGCGCCCCCTCGGTCGCGGCGTTCGCCGGGTCGTTGAAGAAGCGCACGGGGTGCGAGGGCCCGCCAAGCTTCTCGCCGCCGATGCCGTAGTTCGCGTCCACGTAGCGCACCGTGCCGATGACGCCGTTTCTCACGAGCATGCACGCCGTCCAGAACTCCGCCCAGCTGCGCTGCATGGAACCCGTCTGGAAGACGCGGCCATACTTCTTCTGCGCGGCGATCACCTTCCTCGCCTCGTCAACGGTGAAGGTGAGAGGCTTCTCGCAATAGACATCCTTGCCGTGCTTCATCGCCTCGACCGACATGTAGGCGTGCCAGTGGTCGGGCGCGCCGATGCAAACGATGTCAATCTCCGGGTCGGAAAGGACATCGCGGAAGTCGGTGACGGCGCGGCAAACCTCGCGGCCATAAGCCTCGTTCACCTGCGCCGCGCCCGCCGCCGCCCGCGTCTTGTCGCAGTCGCACGCCGCGACGATCTCAACCAAGTCGCCCACGCCCTCGGCGCGGTCGCGGCCGAGGAACTGCGGGATGAGCGCCGTCCGCATCTGGATGCCGCAGCCGATCACCGCCGCGCGAAGCTTGCCGCCCTTCAAGTCGCGCAACCCGACGCGGCTCGTCGAGCAACCCGCCAAGGCCGCCGCCGCCGCGCTGCCAAACAGAAAATTCCGCCGATTGATTTTCATCTCGTTGAGATCCTTCGTTTCAATGTGGCTGCCCTCGTGCGGAGCTGCAACCCCGCGACGGACATTACGGGATATGATACCGCACGGACACGTTTTTGGCAATACTTTTTGCGCACGGATAATGTGACCGATTGCGAACTGGTCACACAGGCCGCCGCTCACGGGCGGTAGAAGAGGAGCAGCGCGTCCGTGACCGAGATGTAAAGCGTCTCGTCGGAGAGGTAACCGCTCGCCGTCTTCGAGCCGCGATCCACGCCGAGCGGGAAGGTGACGTGCCAGCGTCCCTCCTCGTCGTAGCCGTCGATGAAGGCGATGTCGAGCGGGTAGATCTCGTGGGTGACGTCGGGCATGTAGTTGTTCTCGCGCACGAGCAGGACGGGCTGGGACTTGTCAATCCACGACTTGATCCGCTCCGTCTGCGCCTGGAAGTCGGTGAGTTCCTTGACGGGGACGAACGCGGACTTCGCGTCCTTGATCTTCAACTCGCGGGCGCACTTCTTCTGCCACGCCACCATCTTGCCGAACACCTTGTCGCGGAGACCCGCCCGCTCGACGAGACCCTTCATCGCGGCGTAATACGCTTCGAACGCCTCCATGCGGAAGCCGGGGCGGCTCTCGCTGGGGTTCGTGTGCACCTTGCGGATCTCGATGGGCTTCGACCCCTTCGGCGTTCCGCCCGGCATCGCGCCGTAGTAGACGCCGAGCGACATCATCGCGAGGACGGGGCTTCCGGAGTTGAAGTAGAGATCGGGGCCCACCGTCGTGTGCCAGCGGACGACGTAGTAGTTGTTGAGGATGTTGTCCTTGATGAGGGGCGGCACCTCCTTCACCTCGGTGGGCGTCTTGATCTCGACCTCCTTCTTGGAGTAGGTGACGCCGTTCTCGTTCTTCACATACGCCCGCACGTAGTAGGTCGTCCCCGGCTTCAAGTCAATCACACGCGCCTCGTAGCGGTCGCGGTGGTAGAGCGGGTAGCGGTTCTTCTGGATCGTCGGGTTCTTCTTCACGTCCCACGTGAAGCCATACTCGGTGAGGAGCGGTTCGCCGCGATACATGACGTCGCACGTGGCGTGGAAGGAGGTGGGCAGAACTTCGTCAACCTCCAGCAAGCGGATCTTCGGCAGGAGCGCGTCCTTCAACTGCTGCGGCGTGAACTTCTGTTTCGTGAACGTCAACCGGAAGGAGCATTTGCCGTCCTTCTCCACGATGTCCGTGATCTCGATGCCGCCGGGG
This sequence comes from Faecalibacterium prausnitzii, assembly GCA_963616865.1. Classification (GTDB taxonomy): domain Bacteria; phylum Verrucomicrobiota; class Kiritimatiellia; order RFP12; family UBA1067; genus UBA1067. The sequence continues at coordinate 5,223 of CAVEND010000026.1, forward strand.
ATCAAGGGCGGGATTCGCGCGGCGGGGTCGGTCTTCAGCGTGAAGCTGTCGCCGGGGCGCAGGTAGGCGTCGCCCGAGCCCGTCCCCTTCAGGAAGGGATCGCCACGGCGGTAGACGTAGGCGAGGTCGGGGGGACCCATCGTCGGCGACGAGAAGGTGACGTTGATGACGTAGATGAGAAGCCCCTCCGCCCCCGGCTTGCCGACGGGCAGTTTCTCGTCGTGGACGTATTCGACGCAGAACATGTAGTTCGGGTGCGACGACGGGATGAAGTAGCCAAGGATCGGCTCCGGCCCGCCCGTCACCTTCGAGATGCGCGACTGGCGCGGGTCGAGCGTGTAAACGCCGTCCTCCTTCAGAACGGGATACGTCTCCGGCGGGACGAAGGCGTGGTAGATGAGCCGGTCGTAGGCCAGCCCCGTGGGGCTGTGCTCCCACGGCAGGGCGGGAACGCCCTCCACGCCGTCGTGCTTCTCCGTCGCGTGGTAGTAGTCGGGCGAGCCGAGGACGTGGCCGAGCTCGTGAACCATGACGCGCCCCTCGCTCGGCCAAAGCGCCTGCGGCAGGGAGTTCGGCCACAGCGGCTCGGCCCAGTCGATCTGCGGGTTGTAGTCGAGGATCGTGTCGCGCTCCCAATCCTCCTTCGGTTTCGGGTAAGCCTCGCGAAGGAGTTTCTTCACCTTCTCGCGGTCGAGGACGGGGCAGTAGACGTAGCACGTCATCACGCCCTTGTCGAACCCACGCGCCGAGGCGCGGACGTAATCGAGCGCGTCGCCGCGCAACTTCGTGACACGCGAATGCCCTTCCGCGCCCGACTTCCAGCCGATCTTGTTGTTCCAGCGATCCCAGTGGCAGTAGTAGCCGAACGGCTCCGGGGCGACGTAGACGTCGGGATACTCCTGAAGGATCGGGTAGGTCGTCCCTTGCGAGTAGTCCTCGTAGTAGTCCTGGATCGTGTAGCCGGAGACGCGGTTGAGGTCGTCCTTGACGGTCTTCGCCTCCGGGACTTGGCAGTCGGGGAACGAGATGCACACGAGATCGACTTGAAACGGCCCTGTGCGGATGGGCTTCGTGCGGCGGGGGCCCCAGTTGGCCGTCGTGATCTTGCGGTCGGGCTTGCGGTCTTGGAACTCGCTCGACAGCGTTGAGACCTTCGCGCCCTTCTTCGCCCGCGACGAGTTGCGCGACGTGGACGGCGCGGCGAGGAGGGAGAACGTCGCCAACGCCGCGAGGAGGAGGATAAGCCCCCTCATGCGGGCGACCCTCCAACCGTCGGGGCGACCGCCGGCGGGAACTGCGAGTCGCGGACGTCGCCCACGTAAGACGCGAACGCGCCGCGCACGACCGTGGCGAGGTCGGCGTATTTCTTGACGAACGACGGGACGCGCTCGTTGAGGCCGAGGAGGTCGTGCATGACGAGCCACTGCGCGTCGCAGACGGGGCCCGCGCCGATGCCGATGGTCGGAATCTTCAACGCGGCCGTGATTTCCGCCGCGAGTTCCGAGGGGATGCATTCGAGCGTGACGGCGAACGCGCCCGCCGCTTCGACCTCCTTCGCGTCCGCGAGGATCTTCTCCGCCGCCTCGCGCGTCTTGCCCTGCTTCTTGAAGCCGCCATACTCGTTGACGCTCTGCGGCGTCATGCCGACGTGGGCGATGACGGGAATCCCGGCCGTCGTCAGCCGCCGGATGAGCGGCGCGACCGAGGCGCCCCCTTCGAGCTTCACCGCGTCCGCGCCCGCCTTGACGAGGGCGACCGCGTTCGCGACCGCCGCGTCGTCGCCGCATTGATACGAGCCGAACGGCATGTCGCCGACGACCATCGCCGAGGAGACGGATCGCGCCACGGCGGCCGTCGCGGCGAGCGAGTCGCTCATGTTGACGGGGAGCGTCGTCGCGAAGCCGAGCGTGTTCATGCCCATCGAGTCGCCGACAAGGATGATCGGCACGCCCGCCTCATCGGCGAGACGCGCGAAGCACGCGTCATACGCCGTGCAACAGCCGAGTTTCTCTACACCCTTGGCGGCTTTCACCGTCGCCACGTTCCATTTTTTCATGCTCCCTCCTTGTGAAAAAAGTCAGACAACCTCGTTGAAATCTCGCCGGAAGATGCCCGCGCGAGGCTCGCGTTCCGCCGGAATCGTCAACGGCGCGAGCGGCGCGTCGTCGGCGGGGACGCTCCGCCACGCGGCGGCGTGGACGGGCAGCCCCTGGCCTCGGAACATCGTCTCGAACTCCGTCCAAACCTCGGGCGGGCGCGGCATCGGCTCGGTCGGCGCGAAACGCGAGTCCGCCGCGAAGCCCGCGACAACCTCCTCGAAATACTCTTTGTGATCCGTCGCGAACTCCACCGTGCCGCCGACCTCCAAACGCTTCCAAAGCGCGGCGCGGAAGAGCGGCCCGAAGAGGCGATGCTCGTGGTGCTTCTTCTTTGGCCAGGGATCGGGGAAAAAGACGTAGACCTTTCGCGCCTTGTGCGCGGGCAGGAGGTAGTGGAACGTGTAGAGAGCCTCCAAACGGAGGACGTGCGCGTTGGCAATTTTCAGACGGCGGCATTTGCCCGCGAAGAGGCGCACGCGCTCCAACATCCGCTCGATGCCGAGGAAGTCGCACTCGGGGTGCTCTTGGGCGCGGCGCGTCAGGAACTGCCCCTTCCCGCAGCCGACCTCGATTTCGAGCGGCCGGGCGGGGTCGAACGCGAGGGGCTTCGTGATGTCGCGCACCCGCAAGATAGGATCGATTTCCACAATGGAAAGAATTATACCATTTTCTGTGACAAAATGTCGCAGGGGTCGTGCGTGAGTGTGCTTGGCACTCATTTTGCAGAACCATCATCGAGCAAACAAAAACCAAACCTCTAGAACTTCTAGAACCACTAGAACCCCTAGAACCTCTAGAACCTTTAGACCAAATTAGACCAAAGGAGAACCTAACATGAACGCCTCTTTCGACCCTGCTGAAGACACCAAAGACTGCCTTGAAAAATACGGCACGGACTTGACCGCGCTCGCGAAGTCGGGCAAGCTCGACCCCGTGATCGGCCGCGACACCGAGATCCGCGACGTCGTGCGCATCCTCTCGCGCAAGACGAAGAACAACCCCGTCCTCATCGGCGAGCCCGGCGTCGGCAAGACGGCCATCGTCGAGGGTCTCGCCCAGCGCATCGTCAAGGGCGACGTCCCGGAGGGGCTGCGCGAGCGCATGGTCTTCTCGCTCGACATGACCGCCCTCATGGCGGGCGCGTCGTATCGCGGCCAGTTCGAGGAGCGATTGAAGGCCGTCTTGAAAAAAATCAAGGAGTCCGAGGGCAAGATCATCCTCTTCATCGACGAGATCCACACCATCGTCGGCGCGGGCAAGACGGAGGGCTCGTCCGACGCGGGCAACATGTTGAAGCCGATGCTCGCGCGTGGCGAACTCCACTGCGTCGGCGCGACGACCCTCGACGAATACCGCAAGTATATGGAGAAGGACGCCGCGCTTGAACGCCGCTTCCAGCCCGTGCAGGTCGATCCGCCGAGCGAGGAGGACGCGATCTCCATTTTGCGCGGCATCAAGGA
>CAVEND010000027.1:0-8641 GCA_963616865.1 Faecalibacterium prausnitzii
GAGGTTGAAAACATGAAGGAAGATTTCGTTTTGGCTGTCCACGCGGTGACGCAGTGGGTTCAGACGCACGGCGCGGCGTGGGCCGTCCGTGGGCTGTCGGCTTTTCTCATCTTCCTCGCGGGGCTCGTCGCGATTTGGATGCTCTCGAAGATCCTCAAAAAGACGCTGTTGAAAACGCGCCTCGGCGAGTCGTCGCTCATGGCGCGGTTCGTCGTCTCGGTCGTCGTCAAGAGCGCGTGGGCGGTTCTTTTCGTCGTCGTCCTGGGGCAGCTCGGCGTCGATGTCGCGCCGCTCATCGCGGGGCTTGGCGTCACGGGCTTCATCCTCGGCTTCGCTTTCCAAGAGTCGCTCGGCAGCCTCGCCGCCGGCCTCATGATCGCGCTCAACCAGCCGTTCAAGGTGGGCGACTACGTGCGCGTCGCCGATTACGAGGGCACGATCGTCGCGCTCGACATGATGGCCGTCACGCTCGCGACGCCCGACAACCGCCGCATCACGATCCCCAACAAGCAGGCGTGGGGCTCGCCCATCGTCAACTACTCCTCGCAGGAGTCCCGCCGCGTCGAGTTCACGCTCACCGTCTCCGCCCGCGCCGACGTCCCGCGCGCGCTTGCGACGGCGCGTGAAACCATCGCCTCCCTCGCGGGCGTTTTGCCCGACCCCGCGCCGCTCGCCGAGGTGAAGAGCCTCGACGGCCAGACCGTCACGCTGACGGCGCGTGTCTGGTCGAAGACCGCCGACTTCTGGACGGTCTTCTTCGCGGGCAACCGCCTCTTGAAGGAGGCGTTCGACCGCGCGGGGATCGCGCTCCCCGCCCAACAAATCGATGTCCACATGAACGAAAGGAACGACAAATGAAAACACGCCTCATCCTCCTCCCCCTGCTCGCGCTCGCCGCGTTCGCCGCGTCCGCCAAGACGTCCACGCCCGCCGGCTGGACGGACGATTACGAAAAGGCCCTCCGTCAGGCGGCGAAGGAGAAGAAGTTCCTCCTTGTGGACTTCTCGGGCAGCGACTGGTGCGGCTGGTGCAAGCGTCTCGACCGCGAGGTCTTCGCGCAGGAGGCGTTCATGTCCGAGGCGACGAACCGCTTCGTCCTCGTGATGGTCGACACCCCCAACGACAAGACGCTTTTGAGCAAGAAGGCGAAGGAGCAGAACCCGAAGCTCGTCCAGCGCTTCGGCATCCGTGGCTTCCCGACCGTGTTGATCCTCGACAAGAAGGAGAAGGTGCTCTTCAAGACCGGCTACCGCCCGAACGGGCCCGCGGCCTATTTGAAGGAACTTGACGAGGCGTTGAAAGGCCAGCAGAAATGAAAAAACCACTGAACGTCACCGAGAAGATTCTCGTCCCCCACCTCGTGCGCGAGAAGGACGCTGATGCGTCCGAGTGCGCCATCCACATCGACCAGACGCTGACGCAGGACGCCACCGGCACGATGGCCTACCTCCAGTTCGAGTCGATGGGCGTGCCGAGGGTCAAGACGGATCTCTCCGTCTCCTACGTCGACCACAACACGATGCAGATCGGCTTCGAGAACGCCGACGACCACGACTTCCTCCAATCGGTCGCCCGCAAATACGGCCTCGTCTACTCGAAGTGCGGCAACGGCATCTGCCACCAGCTTCACTTGGAGCGCTTCGGCAAGCCGGGGACGACGCTCTTGGGCTCGGACTCCCACACGCCGACGGGCGGCGGCATCGGGCAGATCGCCATCGGCGCGGGCGGCATCGACATCGCCGTCGCGATGGCGGGCGGGGCGTTCCACATCCCGAAGCCCCGCGTGCGCGCGATCCTTCTCAAAAACCGCCTCCGTCGCGGCGTGAGCGCGAAGGACGTGATCCTCGCCGTCTTGAAGAAGTTTGGCACGAAGGGGAACGTCGGCTGGATCTTCGAGTATGCGGGCCCCGGCGTCAAGACGCTCGACGTGCCGAGCCGCGCCACCATCGCGAACATGGGCGCGGAGCTGGGCGTGACGACCTCCCTCTTCCCGTCCGACGAGGTGACGAAGCAGTTCCTCGCCGCGCAGGGGCGGGCGAAGGATTACGTGAAGATCGTCGCCGATCCGGGCTGCGGTTATGACGACGTGTTCGAGCTCGACCTCGCGAAAGTCGAGCCGCTCGCCGCCGCGCCGCACTCGCCGGGGAACGTCGTCACGGTCGCGTCCATCGCGGGCAAGCCCGTCAACCAAATCTTGATCGGCAGCTGCACGAACAGCTCCTACCGCGACATCCGCACGGTCGCGCTCTACCTCAAGGGCAAGCACGTCGCCGACGACGTGGAGGTGGGCATCGCCTGCGGGTCGCGGCAAGTCGTCGAGATGCTCCTCCGGGACGGCTCGATGGACATCCTCCACCGCGCGGGCTGCCGGATTTTGGAGAACGCCTGCGGCTTCTGCATCGGCGCGCACATGTCGCCGCGCACGAACGCCGTTTCCCTGCGCACGAACAACCGCAACTTCGAGGGGCGCTCCGGCACGAAGTCGGCGAACGTCTACCTCGTCTCGCCGGAGACGGCGGCCCTCTCGGCCCTCACCGGCACGGTCGCCTCGCCCGCGACGAAGACGGTCGCCGCCGTTCCCGCGCCGAAGAAGTTCCCCGTCGACGACGCGATGTTCCTCTACCGCGAGACGGCGGGCCGGGGCGTGAAGGGCGTCAAGCTCGTGCGGGGCCCCAACATCGCCGCCGTCCCCAAGGGCGAGCCGCTCCCCGACACCGTGCGCGGCGTCGTGGCGATCAAGGTGGGCGACAAGATCACGACCGACCACATCATGCCGGCGGGCGCGCGCCTCAAATACCGCTCCAACATCCCCGACTACGCGAAGTTCGTCTTCGAGCCGTGCGACCCCACGTTCCACGACCGCTGCCTCGCGAACAAGGAGAAGGGGCTCGCGAACGTCATTGTCGCGGGCGAGAGCTACGGCCAGGGCTCCAGCCGCGAACACGCCGCGCTCTGCCCGATGTTCCTCGGCGTGAAGGCGGTGCTCGCGAAATCCATTGAGCGCATCCACCGCGCCAACCTCATCAACTTCGGCATCGTGCCGCTCCTCTTCGAGAACGCGGCGGATTGCGACGCGCTCCGCCTCGGCGACAAGCTGGAGATTCGGTCTCTCAAGGAGGCTCTGCTCGGTTCGGGGCGCGTCGAGGTCGCGTGCGGCAAGAAGACGATTTTTGCGCGGGCGGAACTCTCGCCCCGCGAGAAAAGGATCGTCCTTCTCGGAGGGCTTCTCAACAGTTTGTGATTCAATGATTCTGTGATTCAAGGTAAGGAAAATGTTTCGGATTCTTGTCATCAACCCCGGCTCGACCTCGACGAAGGTGAGCCTTTTCGAGGATGAAAAATGCGTCTGCGAGCGCAACCTCTTCCATGAGGCGTCGGAGTTGCTCGCGTTCGCCCACGTGAACGACCAGATCCCCCTGCGCAAGCGCGTGATCTTGCAAATGCTCGCCGACGAGGGCGTCGCGCCCGCGTCCATCGATGCGTTCGCGGGGCGCGGCGGAAGCGCCCACACGCAGACGGGCGGCATCACCGAGATCGACGAGCGGCTTTACGACGACACCGTGCGCGGCGTGGGCGGCTCGGAGCACCCGGCGAAACTCGGCGTCATGCTCGCGTGGGAACTCGCGTGCGAATACGGGAAGAAAGCCTACACGCTCAACCCCACGAACGTTGACGAGTTCTGCGACTTGGCGCGGCTCACGGGCATCAAGGGCGTCTACCGCGTCGAGCACGCGCACGTCCTCAACCAAAAGGCGGTCGCCGCGCACCACGCGAAGACGCTCGGCCGCCGCTACGAGGATTGCAACTTCATCGTCGCGCACATCGACGGGGGCATCACCGTCCACGCCCACGACCACGGGCGCATGGTGGACGGCAACATGGGCGCGGACGGCGAGGGCGCGTTCACGCCCACGCGCATCGGCTCGGTGCCGGTTCTGCAGCTCCTCGACTACATCGACGCGCACGGGACCGACGACGTTCGGCTCAAATGCACGCGGTCGGGCGGCTTCGTCGACCTCGTGGGCACCTCCAACGCCGACACGCTCCACGCGCGTGTTGACCAAGGCGACCGCGCGGCGACGCTCGTTTGGCGGACGATGATCTACCAAGTTTGCAAGATGATCGGCGCGATGGGCGCGGTGCTGTCGGGGAAGGTCGACGCGATCCTCCTCACGGGCGGCTTCATGCGCTTCAAGGATCTCATCGACGAGATCACGTCGCGGTGCGGCTTTTTGGCGCCCATCCACGTCTACCCCGGCGAGATGGAGCAGGAGGCGCTCGCGCTGCCGACGCTCGCGGTGTTGCGCGGCGAGGCGACGGCGAAGGTTTATTCGGGGAAGGATGTTTGGGAAGGCTTTGGGGAGATCGGTTTATGAGTCTCATGGAGAGTGTCTACGCGAAGGCGCGTCAGGCGAAAAAGCGCATCGTCCTGCCCGAGGGCGGCGAACCGCGCACGGTCAAGGCGGCGGAGATCGTCCGCCGCGAGGGATTGGCGGATCCCCTCTTGCTCACGCCGGAGACGATGGTGGAGAACCGCGACCGCTACGCGGCGAAACTCCACGAGCTTCGGCAGGCGAAGGGGCTCACCCTTGACGAGGCGCGGACGCTCGTCGCCGACCCCATGTATTACGGCATGATGATGGTCAAGTGCGGCGACGCGGACGGGCTCGTCTCGGGCGCGGAACATTCGACCGGCGACATGCTGCGCCCCGCCTTGCAGATCATCAAGACGAAGAAGGACGTCCGTCTCGTCTCGTCGAGTTTCCTGATGGAATGTCCCGACCCCGCGCTGGGCGAGGGAGGGCTTCTCGTCTTCGCCGACTGCGTCGTCAACCCCTGCCCGACGGCGGAGGAACTCGCCGACATCGCCCTCTCGACGGCCGCGACGGCCAAGGCGCTCTGCTCGTTCGAGGACATCCGCATGGCGTTCCTCTCGTTCTCGACGAAGGGCAGCGCCCGCCACGCGCTCGTCGACAAGGTGCGGACGGCGACGGAACTCGCCAAATCGCGCGCGCCCCAGTGGAAGATCGACGGCGAGCTCCAGCTCGACGCCGCGCTCGTCCCGGAGGTGGCCGCGTTGAAGGCGAAGGGCAGCCCCGTGGGCGGCCGCGCGAACATCCTCATCTTCCCCGATTTGCAGGCGGGCAACATCGGCTACAAACTCGTCCAGCGCATCGGCAAGGCGACGTGCTTCGCCGTCCTTCAGGGTCTCGACAAGCCCTGCAACGACCTCTCGCGAGGTTGCTCCGTCGAGGACATCGTCAACACCGTCGCCATGACCGCCGTGCAGGCGGCCGAAGGGGTGTAGGTGCGCTCCGCCCGTCCGATGACCGTGGGCGAGGAGATCGCCAACACCGTCACGCACGTCGTCGGCTCGCACTTGGGCGCGGCGATGCTCGCGCTCTTGGCGTGGAAGGGCGCGGCGAGCGGCGTGGACGTCGCGTGGAAGGTGACGAGCGCGGCGATCTTCGGCGCGAGCGTGATCTTCCTCTACGCGATCTCCTCCGCCTACCACGCGGTGCGGGCCGAGCGGGCGAAGCAAGTTCTCCACGTGATGGATCACATGGCGATCTTCTTTTTGATCGCGGGCAGCTACACGCCGTTCTGCCTCGTCTCCCTGCGCCCCGGAAGCCCCGGCCTCGCGTGGACGATCTTCGGCATCGAGTGGGGCTTCACGCTCGTCGGCGTCCTCTTCAAGGTGTGGACGACGGGTCGCTTCCGCTACGTCTCGACCGCCTCCTACGCCGTCATGGGCTGGGTCGCGGTGCTGGCCTTCGTCCCGCTCGTCCGCGCCTTGCAGGGTCTCGGGACGATGTGGCTCGTCTTGGGCGGCGGGCTTTACACGCTGGGGTGCGTCTTCTACCTTTGGAAGTCGCTCCCTTACGCGCACATGGTCTGGCACCTCTTCGTGCTGGCGGGCACCATCTGCCACTTCTTCTGCGTCTTTTGGTATGTGATGGCCTGACGGCCTTTTGAGAAAGGTGGAAACCTCATGAACGTCGTGTCGCTGGTCGGCCGGCCCAACACGGGCAAAAGCGCGCTCTTCAACCGCATCGCGAAGAAGCGCGTCGCCATCGTCTTCGACCAGCCGGGCGTGACACGCGACCGCGTGACGCGCGAGGTCGAGATCCTCGGCCGCAAGGTGCTGCTCGTCGACACGGGCGGCATCGCGTTCGACACGCGCGTGACGGGCGACCCCCTCGACGGCGAGACGCGCCGCCAGGCCGCGCTGGCGGTCGAGGACTCGGCGGTGTGCGTCATCGTCGTCGACGCGCGCGAGGGGCTGGTGCCGCTCGACAGCGAGGTGATCGCCCGCGTCCGCGACTCCGGCGTCAAATGCCTCATCGCCGCCAACAAGTGCGACCTGCCCGCCGACGACGACCGCGCCCTTGAGTTCGAACGCTTCGGGATTCCCGTCCTGCCGATCTCCGCCGAGCACGGGCGCGGCATCGACGAACTCCTCGACGCGTGCGTCCGGGGGTTGCCCGAGGGCGGGACGGAGGCGGACGCGGCGGCGCCGTTGCGCGTCGCCATCGTCGGGCGGCCGAACGTGGGGAAGAGCTCCTACGTGAACAGGCTCCTCAACGCGCCGCGCGTCATCGTCTCCGAGGTGGCGGGCACGACGCGGGACGCCGTCGAGGTCCCCTTCGTGATCGGCTCGGGCCCCGATGCGCGGCACTACCTGCTCGTGGACACGGCGGGGCTGAAGCCGCACACGAAGATGTCCAAGACGAGCATCGACAACTTCTCGCTCTTCCGCTCCGAGCGGGCCATCGAGGAGGCGGATGTCGTCGTCCTCATCCTCGACCCGACGCTGGGGCCCACCATGCAGGACAAGCGCATCGCGGGCAAGATCCTCGACGCGCACAAGGCGTGCGTCGTCATGATGAACAAGTGGGATCTCGCGGACGCGCAGGGCGTCTCGAACGAGCGCGAGGCCGCCGAGGCCGTCCGCCGGATGATGCCGTTCCTCGCGTTCGCGCCCATCGTCTTCTGCTCGAACGCCTCCGGCTACAACATCCGCCGGACGGTCGACGCCATCGACCGCGTGGCGGCGAACGCCTCGATGAAGCTGCCCACCGGCATCCTCAACCGCACGATCGAGATCGCCGCGAAGAAGACGCTCTCGCCCATGGTGCGCGGCAAGCGTCTCAAGGTCTACTACGCGCTCCAAGTCTCGACGCGCCCGCAGACGCTGCGGCTCTTCGTCAACGACCCGACGCTCGTCACGCCCGCCTACCTCGCGTATCTGGAGCGCAACATCCGCGCGCGCTTCGGGCTGGAGGGGGCTCCGTTGCGGCTCTTTTTGAAGGCGCGGACGCGCAAGGACGCGAAGTAAATTATGCACCGTCTTCTCGTTGATTCGGCGGAGCTTGCTCGGAACGCGCCGACGCTCTCGCGGGAGGCGGCGCACCATCTGCGCGTTTTGCGGCTCAAAGACGGCGAAGAAGTGGAACTCTTCGACGGCGACGGGCGCACGAGGCTTTGCCGCTTCTCGCCCACGGGGCTTGTCCCCAAGGCGGATCTCGTCGAGCATCCTCGGCCAACGCGGCGGCTGGAACTTTTCGCCGCGCTGACGAAGGCCGCGCGTTGGGACTGGACGGTCGAGAAAGCGACGGAGTTGGGCGTCTCGCGCATCGTTCCCGTCGTTTCCGAGCGCGTTGTTGTGCGGCTCGACGCGGCGGCGCGGGCGGAGAAACGCGCACGTTGGCGCCGTCTCGCCGAGGAGGCGGCGCGGCAGTCGGACGCGGTGTTCATCCCGGAGATCGCCGCGCCGCTCGACTTCGACGCGGCGCTCGCCGAATCGCGGGGAAGCGTGAGTTTCGTGGGGGCGCTCGTCACGCCGCCGCCCCCGCCGTTCTTTCAGGCGCTCGCCGCGCTCGACCGCAAGGCGGTGGAGGCGGCCTCGTCCTTCGCCGTGTGGATCGGGCCGGAGGGCGACTGGACGGCGCGGGAACTTGACGCGCTCCTCGCCGTCGCCACGCCCGTGAGTCTGGGCTCGCGCATCCTCCGAGCCGAGACGGCCGCCATTTGCGCGCTCAGCGTCCTCAGGAGTTTCCTCGATGTTCCCGCTCGTTGAGGTGTTCGAGTCGCTGCAGGGCGAGGGGCGCAACACGGGGCGACCCGCCGTCTTCGTCCGCTTCGCCGGGTGCAACCTTTCGTGTCCGTGGTGCGACACGCGCGTGGCGGCGAACTTTTCGCTGTCGCGTGACGCGCTGCTCGCCGAGATCGCCGCGTTCAAGGCGAAAAGCGTCATCCTGACGGGCGGCGAGCCGACGATTCAGGCGGGCGTGGACGAACTTGTGGCCGCGTTGAAGGGCTTGGGGTATTGGGTCGCGGTCGAGACGAACGGCACGTGCGACGTCGCGTGGCTCAAAAAAGTCGATTACGTCGCCTGTTCGCCCAAGGCGGAGTTCCCCGACGCCTTGCGGCTCAAAAAGGCGAACGAGGTGCGCGTCGTCGCTTCCTCGCCCGACGCGCTCGCATTTGCGCGGCGCGTCCAGCGCGAGATCTCCGCCGACGACTACTACATCTCGCCCTGCGAACGCGGTGGGCAGATGGACGTCGCCCTCGCCAAGGACATCCTCCGCCAACTCGACGGCTTTTCGCTAAGCGTCCAACTCCACAAGATCCTCGGCTT
>CAVEND010000028.1:0-8624 GCA_963616865.1 Faecalibacterium prausnitzii
TCACCACGCGGCGAGGCCGCAGACGAGGCAGGCCACGAGGGCGACGGCGGCGAACCAGGCGACCGACGCCCGGAAGACGTCACCCGCCCGTGGGGCGATGAGCGCGGCGGCCGTGCCGATGGCGATGGACTGCGGACAGATCATCTTGCCAATGCCCGCCCCCATCATGTTCGCCGCCGCCAGCAGATCCGCCGAAACATGGAGCCGCGATGCCGCGCCGGCCTGCAGCGAGCCAAAGAGGACGTTCGCGCTCGTTCCCGAACCCGTCACGAAGCCGCCAAGCGAGCCGACGAGCGGCGCGAAAAACGGATACGCCGCGCCCGTCGCCGACACAAGCGCGTCCGCCAAGACCGCGATCATGCCCGCCGCCGTCATGATCCGCGCCAACACCAAGACGGAGACGATGGTCGCGAACGCCGTCCAGTAGGAGCGGGCCGTCCGCCAGAGGACGCGGCACATCCGCCCAAGGGAGAGACCCTGCGCGGCCCCGCCCGCGAAGCCCGCGAGGAGGACGAGCGCGCCGGGAGGCGCCCAGCGTTGGACGCTCGCGGGGGCGCAGGCCGCGCCCGCGAGGAACAGGACGACGAACCCGAACGGCGCCCAGGCCCGCGCCGCCGCCTTGAGGTCGCCGCCCACGCGCCCCTTCGTCGCGCAAAGCGAGAGGGCGAGAAGGACGCACACCCCGCCGAGGATGTCGGGGAGCTCGGGGCCCAAGAACCGGGCGGCGAGAAACCACGGCACGAGGAAAGCCGCGTCCGCGACGAGGACGAGCGGCCACATCCCCCGCATGGCGGCGCGGCCGCCGTAAACAAGGAGGATGAGGACGGGGCCCAGCGCCGTGACGGGAAGCTGCAGCGCGGCGACGGTGTTCGAGAGCGTCTGGGCCTCGCAACCACTGACGTTCGAGAGGACGGCGATGGGCACGCCGACGGAGCCGTAGGATGTCGGCGTCGTGTTGGCGACGAGGCACATGAGGACGGCCTTCAATGGGTCGAACCCAAGGCCGACGAGCATGGCGGCCGGGATCGCGACGGCCGTGCCGAAGCCGGCCATCCCCTCCATAAAGTTCCCAAAGCCCCAGACGATGAGGAGCGCGAGGACGCGGGGGTCGGGCGAGACCTTGGACAGCCCTTCCCGGATCCGCTCCATCGCGCCTGACTCGACCGTCAGCGAATAGACGAAGAGCGCGGCGAGGACGATGAGCCCAATCGGGTAGAGCGCGAACAAGGCGCCGTCCGCCGCGACGGGCCCGACGCGCGCGAGCGGCAGGCTGTCGCGGAAGAAAGCGAGCGCGAGCGCCACGGCGAGCGAGGCCGCGCCGAACGTCGCGACATGCGCCCTCGCCTTGAAAAAGGCCAAGGCGACGACGAGGCAGACGATTGGCAATAGGGACAGGAGTAGGAGCATTTGTTTTGCCGCGCCCGCGCCTAGTCCGGCGAGAGCAGTTTCTTGACGAGCGACTGGATGACGTCCCGAATGCGCGGCGATGCGCGGATGAAGAAATCTTCAAGGCGATACCCAACGACATCCCTGAAAAAGGCGAATGTCGACTCCGTCGGGTCATCGGAACGGACACCCGTCAGGACGAGCATCCCGGCGTCTCGATACCGCGCGATGACCGTCTCGCTCACTTGCGAGGACAGGACGGCGACCACCGGGATGTGCCCGCATTGATAAGCTTTCGCGCCAAATCGCAAATCCGCGTTCTGCCGCTTCGAGTCCGCGCTCTTATATCCCTGTCGGATTTCGAAGATTGCGCCGCGCGCCTGTGTGCGTGAATCGCCATGCGCCGCCTTTCGCGCCTGTCGCAGCCACTCCCGAACGCGCGTCGCCTGCGCGGCCTTCTTCAAGTCCTGAAGGCTGATGCGGGCATCGAGGATGTGGGAAGCCTTTTGCGTCTTGGTCTTTCGATACTCGTATCTCCAGTCCACCTCCTCTTGGGAAAGCGAGAACTCATCCCTGATGATCTCGCGGAGAAGCCGTTCTGATCCAACGCCAATCTGCCTGTAGATCGAAGTCAAGCCGCCCGACGCCTTGTGCGCCGCATAGACCAAAGGCGTGTCCAACCCGATCCACGAGTAGAATTCGTCGCTCCCATAGAGAGTCTGGAAGTCAGAGAGCGAGATTCCCGAACGCCCGCTTGTGCCAAACGCCGGCAGATAGTCCGCGCAAACCCGCAAAGGGTCCAGAAAGGTCTTCAAGTATCTCTCGTCGCGTTCATCCACAGCAAGCCTCCTCTCCCAGAGTCTCCACTTCCTGAAACACAAACTCGCTTTGGCGCAAGAAAGGCTCGCCGCCTCCCGAATAATCGCGCCTCTCCGTGATTGCCTGATCGAGACCCACGCCACCATCTGTCGCCCGAAGGAATGAGGCGACCGACGAGGCGACGGCATGGGCCAGGACGGGCGGAACGGCGTTTCCGATCAGCGTCATGTTCCGCTGCGTCGTGTAGGGGAACACGAACTCGTCGGGAAACGTTTGGAGGCGGGCGCACTCGCGCACCGTCAGGCGGCGCGGAAGGCGGTAGTGGAACTGAATCCGGCCTCGCGCGTTCGCCCTGATGCAAAGGGCCACCTTGTCCGCCTCGTTCACCGTGTCGCCCTGCCCGCCGCCGGACATGGCCTTTGACGAGACGAAATACTGGCTCTGATTCGTCACGCATTCGTCCGTGACGTCTTCCAGGTCGCGCAAAGCCTGCGAGATAGTCACGGGTTCCATGGCGTTCGTCGTCGCCGGCTTGACGGGAAAGCCCTTGACGTCATCGCGGACCCCGACGAAGATCAGGCGCTTGCGGCTCTGCGGCACGCCATAGTCTGGCGCATAGAGGCTCCACACGTCGAAATGGTAGCCGACGCTTTCAAAATCGCGGACGATTTGCCTCAACACAAGTCCGTCCTTCATGCGCGCGAGGTGGATGACGTTCTCGCCGACGACCAGACGGGGGCGATGCGCGTTCATGTAGTTGAGCAACACCTGATAGAGTTTTCCGCGCTTGCCGTCAAGTCCCGTCTTGGGTCCGGACGATGAGAAGTCCTGGCAGGGGAAGCCGCCAATCAGCACGTCCGTTCCCGGAAGCGTTCCGACATCCAGTTGAGTCAAGTCGGCTTGTTCAACCCGGTCGTCGACATTCAGGCGGTAGCAGTTGACGGCATCCGGGAGGATGTCATAGGCGCCGACGATCTCAAACGGAAGAGGCTCGTAGGCTTTTCCCAAGACGGAAAACCCACCCCTGAAGCCGAAATCAAGCCCTCCGCATCCAGAAAAGAAGGACATGACGCGATAAGGGCGGTCGCCTTGCCCGTAGCGGTTCTCTTTGGCATTCTCGCTTTCACGGAATCCGACCTCGAACCTGGGCTTGTTCCGCAAGGCGCGAATCTGCGGCTTTCCATCCTTCCGCCTCATGCGTCACTCCCCTTTTCTACCTCTTTCCGCCCGCGAGGGTTTCGGCGCAGTTGAGGTAGTAGGCGCGGATGCGCTCGTAGGCGTTGAGGATGTCGAGCTCGCCGAGGACGCGGATGGCCGAGCCGGGATCCTCCGGGCCGATGCGCCCCAATTGGAGGCGGCGGCAATCGCGGATGAACTCGTGGATCTCGGAGCACTGCCGCTGCAGCGCCTCCAGGTCGAACGCGACGCGCGGCGACGTGATGAGCGGCGTCACCTCCGAGGCGAACGCGAAGACGCGGTCGTGCACCGCGAGCAAGTGCGTCATCGAGACGGCGGAGATCTCCTGCCGCTCGCGGCGCAGGCGCTTGACGACCTTCAGCACCGTCGCGCACTCGTCGGAGACGGACTCGAGCTCGTCCGTCAGGCGCAGGAGCCGCCGCGCCCGCTCGGCCAGATCCCACGAGAGGCGCCGCGACATGATCGCGCCAAGGAACTCCGTGACCTCGCGCTGGACGTTGTCGAGGATGTCCTCGCGGTGGACGATGTGCTTCTCGGGGCCCTCGTCGCGGCGCGTCTCGCCGGCGAGAACCTTGCGCGCGCAGTCCAGGAGCTCCATGTTCGACTGCTTCATGAAGTCAACCTCGCAGAGCGCCTGGTCGCAGGCGATCACGGGCGAGATCTTCGCGCCGACCTTGAGCGACGAGAGGTGCGGCTTCTCGTTCTCCGGCTGCGGCACGATCCACTCGACCAGCCGGCAGAACGGCTTGACGAACGGGAAGAAGAGGGCCCCGCGGCAGATCGCGAAGAGCGTGTCCACGACGGCGATGGGAGCCATCATGTGCGTGAACGCCTCCACCTCCTGCCCCGAGACAATCATCTTCTCCGAAACGCCCCAGTTGGGGAAGAGAAGCTGCCCCACCTTGACGAAGAGCGGGAAGAACCAAATGAAGACGAGCGAGCCGATGAGGTTCGAGAGCGTGTGCGAGAGCGCCGTCCTCTTCGCGTCCGCCGTGCCGCCGATGGCGGCGATCCAGCCCGTCGCCGTCGTGCCGATGTTCGCGCCGAAGAGGACCGCGATGGCGATTTCGTAGGAGATGAGCCCCTGCGTCGCCAAGGCCATGGCGATGGCGATTGTCGCGGCGGAGCTTTGGATGACGGCGGTGAGCAGCGTCGCCGCGAGCGCGACGAGGAAGACGTCCGCCATCGTCTCCGAGCTCATCTGCGTGAAGACGTGCGCGAAGTCGGGGTTCTGGCGGATGGGCTGGACGCCCTTCGACATGAAGTAAAGCCCCAGGAAGACGAGCCCCAAGCCGATGATGGTCAGCCCCAGGTGGTGGACGCGCTCGCCCCGGAAGAAGAAATACATGATGCCGCCCGCCGCGAGGCCGATGAAGCCGATCATCTGCGGGTCGGGCGCGTAGGCGATGATCCAGATCGTCGCCGTCGTGCCGATGTTCGCGCCGATGAGGACGGCGAACGCCTGCGGCAGCGTCATGATCGCCGTCGAGACGAAGCCGACGAGCATCACGGTGATGATGGACGACGACTGGACGAGGATGGTGGAGACGATGCCGGAGCCGACGCCGACGATGCGGTGGCTCGTCGCCCGCGCCATGAACCGCCGAAGCCCCGCGCCCGCCGCCGCCTGAAGACCCTCGGAGAGGTGCTTCATGCCGAGGAGGAAGATGCCAAGCCCTCCGAGGACGGTCAGCACGATGATGAAGATGTCTTTCATAAGGGGAGGGAGGTGGAAAAGTGGAAAGGTGGAAAAGTTAAAAAGTGCGGGTGAAGTTGAAGGGTTGAAAAGTGGAAAGGTGGAAAAGTTGAAAAGTGCGGATAAGGTGGTTTATTTTGTGTTGGACGACGACGTTGAAGCTGCGGCACCCTTCCACTCTTCAACTTTCCCACTTTTCAACTTGCCCTTGGCGCGTCGAAGCACTGCTTCGACGCGCCAAGGGTAGAACATCCCATACATGCCGATGATGGCGAGGATGTAGACGAGCGCGACGACGAGTTGGATCGGCGCGAAGCCGCTGTCGGGCAGGTGCGGGCGGACGAGCGGCAGGACTTCGGCGGGGATGAGCATGAAAAGCCCCATCACGGCGCGGGTGAGGAGGTTCTGCGGCATCCAGATGATGGTGAGGTAGGAGAGGACGCCCGCCATGATCCACACCTGGCCGGGAAACCTTTTGAGCAACATGTCGAAGACGTCGACGCCAATCGTGTCGCACTCATACGCCGTCCAAAACCAGGCGACGACGACGAGCGCGAACGTGAGGGACTTCTTCATGCCCTTCAGCCCAGCTGCCCCAGGAAGCGGATGTCGTTCTCGTAAAGCCAGCGGATGTCGGCGATGCCATACTTGATCATGGCGATGCGCTCGACGCCGAAGCCGAAGGCGTAGCCGGAGACCTTCTCCGGGTCGTAGCCCACGTGCTTGAAGACGCGCGGATCGACCATGCCCGCGCCGGCGACCTCGATCCACCCCGACTGCTTGCAGACGGCGCACCCCTTGCCCTTGCAGACGTGGCACGTGAAGTCAACCTCGACGGACGGCTCGGTGAACGGGAAGAAATGCGGACGGAAGCGCACCGTCACGCCGGAGCCCATCATCTCCTTCGCGAAATACGAGAGGACGGACTTCAAGTCCGCCAGCGAGACGGGCTTCTCCGGGAAGGTGTCGACGTAAAGCCCCTCGATCTGGTGGAAGTTCGCCGAGTGCGTCGCGTCCGTCGTGTCGCGCCGGTAGGTGCGCCCGGGGCAGATGACGCGCACGGGCGGCTTGTTCGCCATCATGGTGCGCACTTGGACGGGCGAGGTCTGCGTCCGAAGGAGGCAGTCGTCGGTGAACCAGAACGTGTCCGAGCGATCCTGCGAGGGGTGGTGCTCCGGCGTGTTCAAAGCCGTGAAGTTGTTGAAGCGCGTCTCCAAGTCCGGCCCGTCGGCGACCGTGAAGCCGAGCTTCCCGAAGATGGCGGCCGACT
This sequence comes from Faecalibacterium prausnitzii, assembly GCA_963616865.1. Taxonomy (GTDB): domain Bacteria; phylum Verrucomicrobiota; class Kiritimatiellia; order RFP12; family UBA1067; genus UBA1067. The sequence goes on from CAVEND010000028.1 coordinate 6,369, forward strand.
CCTCGATGACGCGCGAGAGCGGATGCTTCGCGCCGAGGTTCCACCAGCGGCCGGGGAGCGTCAAGTCGCCCTCGAAAGGTTTCGCCTTCTCGGACGACGCTTTCTTGTCGGCGAGGGCCTTCTCGACGGCGGCCTTCCACGCCTGCACCGCCTTGCCGAACGCGGGGCGGTCTGCGGGCGGGACGTCTTTAAGCCCCTTGATGATCGCCGGGATGAGACCGTTGCGTCCGACATACTTGACGCGCAAAGCCTCCGTGGTCGCGTCGTCGGTCGACGCGGAGATTTCCGTCAGGCTCCTCTCCGAAGCCTCGTTCAATTCGTTCAGTGTCATTTTTCTTGGTTTCGTTGGATCCACGTGTTCAGGCGCGCGTGCGCGTTCGTCGTCGCGCCCCCCGTCTGCAGGAAAAAGCCTCGCGGCGCGAGCCCCGCGTCAATCGCCATCGACGGCGTTCCGTCCCCCGTGAAGAAGGCGCGGTCGGCCTTGAGCCAGTTCTTCGTCGTCGCGGAGCGCGTCTCGATGCGCGCGAACTCGGCCCGGCGCGAGAGCGTCGCGGAGTGGCCGTTGCGCCAGAAGTCCTCGACGAACGAGTAAATGCCGTTGAGCCCGCGCGCGCGGTTCTCGTGGCAGAGCGTCGAGACGGTCGCATACGTTTCCCACGCGCCCGTCTTGAGGTTGCGGGCGCGGCACGTGAAGGCCGTCCGATCCTCGCCGTCGGGCGCGGCCTCGATCTGAATGGCGACGGGCTCGCCCACCTTCCAGCCGATCTCCGTCATCGTCCGCGCCCCCGTCCCCTCGCCGCCGAAACGCGCCACGTCGACGCCCTCCTTCGCGTAAAGAACCTTCGCCCGGATGTCGTGCGCCACGTGGTCGGGATGCGCCGCGAAGTCGAAGGGGTCGCCGGGGTCCCAAACGCTGAAGATGAGGATGCGCCGCCCGTTGACGTCCTGGATGCCGCAATAGCCGCTGTCCCAGCCGAAGAGGCAGTAGTAGGAGTTCGTCTGAACCTCCGTCACCGTGACGACGCCGCGCACGGCGTCGGCGTTCGGCTCGGTCGGCTCGTAGCGCAAGTGGACGCTCCGCGCCTGGCGCTTGGCCAGCTCCTCACCCGAAATGGATCCGTGCGCGAAAGCCGCCAGCCCCGCCGCGCACACAAGAAGAAAAATCGTTCGCATGCCGTCTATTATACCAAAATCGGCCGCCGACTGGAGACGGTTTTCTTGGTTTTAGCCACGAATGGGGTCGCTCCGTCGGGGCGATAAGGCCGGGCGGTGGCAGAGGGGCTTAAGTTCAAGCACCGCAGCGACTCTTAATGTCTCGCCGCTTGGTGAGAGCAAAGAGGAATTCCGTCTCTCACTTCAAGAGCTTCCTCTCTCCGTCGACGTCGCAAAGGATGCGCATCTGCTGGATGGCGATCTCGTTGAGTTTCTTGAGCCGCTGCGGCTGGGGAACGCCGTCGTTGATCATCACCGCGTTGATGTTCTCCATGTTGGATATGCAGATGAGCTGATTGACGTCCGCATAGTCGCGCTGGTTTCCCCTGAGGTCTGGATGCTCCGCCTGCCACTGCTGATGCGTCTGCCCGAACAGCGCGACGTTGAGGACGTCGGCCTCGCTCGCGTAGATGACGCTCTGCTGCGCCCTCGTCACCGCCGTCGGAATCAGGTTCGCCTTGATCGCGTCCGTGTGGATTCGATAGTTGATCTTCGCCAGCTCGCGCTTCGCCGACCAGCCGAGCTGCTTCTGCTCCTCGGCCTTCAGTCGCTGGAATTCGCGGACGAGATACAGTTCGAACTCGACCGAAAGCCACGCGGCAAACTTGAAGGCGATGTCGTTCCGCGCATACGTGCCGCCGTAACGCCCGGCCTGGACGACAAGCCCGACGGCGGATGTTCCCTGTATCCATTTGGTCGGGCTCATCGTGAACGAGTTTAGCCCGACATCCCTCCTAAACCCCTCGAATCCGAGGGGTTTGAAATCCGGATTGTAAAGCGTCTCCCAAAGGCCGAGATACTCGATTGTCATTCGGCTTCGCATCCAGTTGCAGATCGTCGCATTGGCGTCATCCGACTTCAGCTTCGCCATGTCCGTCAGGCACACGAAGTCGTTTTCGTCAATCTTCACGACGCGCACCGACGTCCCCCGCACTTCAAGTTCCTGAACTTTCCTCATCTTCGCGTTCTCCTTTCCCAAACAGTTCGTTCTCACAGGATTCTCACTTTTTTACTTTTCTCCATGCCCTCTATTATACCAAAGAG
>CAVEND010000029.1:0-8584 GCA_963616865.1 Faecalibacterium prausnitzii
ATGGGGATTTTTCGCTTCGCGCCGGGTTGGTCGACGACGAAGCGCGGCAGGGCCAGCCCCCCGATTCGCTCGGCGCAATACGCTTCGATTTCCCTCGCTTTTTCCAAGCTCACGCCGAACCTCTCCTGAAGTTCCTCGATGGGATCGCACTGAAAGACGTAGTAGGGGCGGATGCGCGCGGCGGAGAGCGTCTGAAGGAGCGCGAGCATCTTTCTCGGCGTGTCGTTGACGCCTTTGAGAAGCACCGTCTGTGACGAGACGGGAAGGCCCCTGTCCACAAGCCGCGCCGCCGCCTCGCGCGCGCGACAAGCCTCCGCCGCCGTGTTGATGTGGACGTTGACCCACACCTTGCGCGATTTCGCCAGCCCCGCCGCGAGCGCGTCCGTGACGCGCGTCGGCGCGTCCACGAGGGCGCGTGTGCAAATGCGGATGACCTCCACCTGCTCCAGCGCGGCGAACGCCTCCACGAGGTCGAAGACGCGCGCGTCGGGGAGCGTCAGGACGTCGCCGCCCGAGAGGAGGACGTCGCGCACCTTCTTGTGCGCCCTCACATAGCGGACGCACGCGGCGATTTTCGCCGTCGTGTCCGCGAGGGGCGCCTTCCCCAAAATGAACGTCCGCGTGCAGTGCGGGCACCGCGCGAAGCAGCGATCCGTCGTCATCACGAGGACGCGGTCGGGGAAGCGTTGGTGGAGTCCCTCCGGGAGGGACCGCCGCTTTTTCAGTTCGTCAAAGGGATCGCGACTCATGCGTGAAAAGGCTGGAGGGGATGAAACACGAGGCGAGCGCGTGGTCGCGGACGGTTTTGAGCGTGACCGTCACGTCGCGCCCCCGGAAGGCGGGGAACTTCTCGACCCAGGCGCCGTTCAGGTGCATGACGAGACGCCCCGCCTCCTGCACGTAGGAGACGACGTTCATCTCGCGCGGGCTGTAGCGGATGCCCGTGCCGAGCGCCTTGGAGACGGCCTCCTTCGCGCACCAAAACCGCACGAACGCCTGCGCGGGGGCGACGGTCGCCGCCGCGAGGTCGCGCTCCTCGATCGTGAAGACGCTCTCGACGAACTCGTCGGAGAGGACGCGCGAGGACGACTCGACGTCGACGCCCACGCGGGCGTTCGCCGCCGCGAGGCCGACGACGAACTGCGCGGTGTGGGCGATGGCGATGTCGAAGTTCGTCGTCAGGAACGTCTCCCAGTCGCCGCGCGCGTGCGGCTTGCCGTCCTTGTCGGGGTAGATGGCGACGTCCGCGTCGCTCCACCGCGCCTGGTAGAAGTCCTTGAGGAACCGCCGCACCGCCTCCTTGGCGGCGATGCGCCCGAAGAGCCACTCGACGCGGCGCGGCACGGAGCCGGAGAGGTCGCGGAACGCCACGCGCTCCGATTCGCTCAACGCGAGGCGCGAGATGATCTGGAGCCACAGTTCGCCGCTGTCCCGCGCGAAGAGCGCGTAGGGGATGTCCGTGACGAACGCCGAGGAGACGTCCGTCGCCGGCTCGCCGAGGAACTCCAACCCCAAGGGCTGCGTCAGGAACGCGAGCGGCGGCTGCATGATCAACTGGCAGAACTCGACGGGGACGCGCTCGGTCACCTCCTCCCAGCCGGAGATGCGCGTCAGCTCCTGGCCGTTGCCGTCCGTCACCGCCACGTCGCAGAGCTGCGTCTCGGGCGTCACGCTCGTGAGGCGCAGGTAGCATTTGAGGGCGGCCGCCTCGTCGGGCCACGCGGCGGGGAGCGTCATCCGGCGCATCCGAAGCGGCAGGGAGAAGGCCCCCGCGAACCGCTCGTGGCTGCGCCACAGGGCGAAGCCGCTGACGATGATCCCCAAGAGGACGGGGTTGACGACCCAGATCGGGAAGCGCGTGAAGGCGACGTTGCCCGCCTGCGGGGGAACCCGCACCTGGTAGTCGAGGCCCGACTCGCTCCACGCCTCCACGAACGTGACGCCGCGCAAACGCCGCCCCGAGCACAGACGCGCCGGGTAGATCTCGCGCCCCGTCCAGTGGACGCTGCGCGGCTTCGAGAGGGGCGTCACCGACATCGGCTCGGCGGGCGGCCTCTCGGCGGCGAAGACGATGACCGCCTCCATCGGCGGCCACGTGTAGACGCTCTCCTTCGTGTTCTCGCGGATCAACACCTTGACGGCGATCTCGCCCGCGCGCGACGAGGCGATGCGCTCGGCGCGGACGCAGACGGCGAGCGTCGAGTCGTCGCCGAAGACGAGGTTGCGGCGCGTGACGAAATCCTCGATCCGGATGGCGGTGCGGCTCGGCGAGAGGCACGAGGCCGCCTCGGCCATCATCTCGACGGCGACGGGGACGGGCAGGAGGACGAGACCCGTCAGCTCGGGGTTCGCGTAGGAGACCTGGCTCGTCCCGAGCGCGAAGTCCGCGACGAACGGCCACTCCGAGAGGCGGATCTCCTTGGCGATCTCCAGCGAGACGCCCGGCGTCTGGGAGAGCGTGTCGGCGTCGGAGATGAGCGGGTTCATCGCGCCGAAGTCGAACTGCCGCTGGCGGCGCTCCTGCCGCGCCAGGGCCTCGTGCCGCAGGGCGGCCTTCTGCCCGCGCCGCGTGGGCTCGGCGAGGAAGCTCGCGGCCGACCGCGCCGTCTCGTGCGAGACGAGCGTCAGGCGCGGGAAGGCGCGGGAGAGGCGCATCTCGGAATCCTTGCGGATGTCGAAGGCGAGCGTCGAGGCGAGGTCGAGCGGTTTGCCGCCACGCGCCTCCAGCGAGGGCGCGAGGTCGATGTCCGCGCCCAGGGCGAGGAGCTGCGCGAGGGCGAGTTGGAACTGAAGCCGCCCGGATCGGTGGATGGCGTTGAGCGCGAGCGCGGCGTGGTCGCGCCCCTTCAACGTCTCCTCGACCGCCGTGGTCAAAAAGCCGCGGGGCCCCACCTCCAAAAAGACGCGAACGCCGTCGTCGTGCATTTTGAGGATCGTCTCCCGGAAGCGGACTTGCTCCGCCCAGCGCGAGGCCGTGTCGTCGCGCAACGATTTGAGCCCCCCGTCGAGGCGCGAGGCCGTCGCGCAGGAATAGACGTCGCAGGACGGCGCGCGCGTCAGCCACGCCGAGGCGAACTTGCGGACGACGGGCACCAAGGGCTGGCACAGCGGCGTGTTGAACGGGCGGTCGAGCGCGAGTTTGACGAAGCGGACACGCGCTTCCGCGAGACGCGCGAGGACGGCGGGTGCCTCCTCCGCCACGATGGCGAACGTCTTTTGGCGCGGCGAGAAATCGACGGTGAGGAAGGCGCGTCCCTCCGGGAAGAGACGGACAAGCGCGTCCGCGTCGTCCCCCTCGCGCAGGAAGACGCTCACCATAACGACTTTCGGAAGCCCCCCACGGTCGACGGCCTGATCGACGATGCGGTAGATGTCGCGGACGATGGCGACGCGGTTCGGGCGGATGGGCATCTCGCCCGCCGCGCCGGAGCAGACCATCGCGGCGAGGTCGCCGCCCGCGAGGCCGACCGTCGCGTCCGGGGCCACGCCATACTGCCGCAGGAGGCGCGTCAAGGCGTCGCAGGCGGCGTAGGTGGCGACGAGGGACTGCGCGTAGGCCCCGGAGGAGTAGATGTCCGCGTCGTGGCGGTAGTAGGGCGCCGGCGGGAAGACGAAGGAGGACGGCGTGAACGCCGCGTTGTCCTTGAGAGCCTCCTCCAACTCGTCGAACGCATGGCGGCAGACGTCGTGCTCGATGACGAGGTCGCGCAGCATGTCCGGGTAGAAGCCCATGACGCCGGGGTAGACGAACGCGAGTTTCGCCGCGCCGTCGCCGAGGAGGTGCTTGCGCGAGAAATAGGTGCCGCTCTTGTCGCGGATGCGTTCGCACGAGGGCGCGTTGAGGCGCGTCCGCACGGAATCGAGGCGCGCGCGAAGGTCGTCCACGTCCCGCACGACGAGCGTGAGGACACATGGGCCTTTCATCCGCGCACACGTCAAGGCGACGTGGAGGAGCGGGACATCGCCGACACGGTTGAGGTAGGCGAGGAGGCGGTCAATCGTCTCGACGAGGGCGCGTTCGTCGGCGGCGGAGATGACGACGAGTTCCGTCACGACGCGCCCTCCCACGGCCGCGAGCCGATGGCCAGGCTTGGGCTCACGTCGAGCGTCCTCGCGTCGCACGCACGCGCGAACGGAAAGGCGGCAAGCCCCGCGACCATCGCGGCGTTGTCGCCCGTGAACTTCCCCGCCGCCACGCACAGGCGGACGTTCCGCTCGCGGCAGACATCCTCCAACTTCGCGCGGATGCGCGAGTTGAGCGACACGCCGCCGCCGAAGAGAAGCGACTTGAACGCGCCGCGCTTCAAGGCCGCGCGCGTCCTGTCGGCGAGCGCGTCGGCGATGGCCTCTTGGTAGCTGGCGACGACTTGCGCGACCGCCTCCGAGACGGGATAGCCGCCGAAGTCGCGCGTCGGCGCGGCGGGGTCGAGGAGTTCGGGGTGGCTTTCGACGTGCCGCAAAAGGGCCGTCTTCAACCCGGAGAAACTCACGCACAGTTCCGCCGGAAGCCCCGCGAGCGCCGAGACGCCCGCACGAGGCCGCCCCTTGGGGAAGGGCAGGAATTCACCCGTCCACGCGGCCGAGATGCGGTCAATCTTCAAGCCGCCGGGATAGCCCAACCCCAGCACTTTCGCCGCCTTGTCAAACGCCTCGCCCGCCGCGTCGTCGAGCGTCTCGCCCATCACGTCGTAGCGGCCGTAGTCATCCATCCGCACCCAAAGGGTGTTCCCGCCGCTCACGACAAGCCCCACGGCCGGCATGAGTTCGTCGGGCGGCGGCAGCGCGGGCGACGCGCCCGCGTCGAAGAGGAACGGCGAATGGAGGTGCGCCTCCAAGTGGTTGATTCCGATGAGCGGCACGCGGAGGGCTTTCGCGAGCCCCTTCGCGGCGTGAAGCCCCACGAGGAGGGCGGGCGCCAGTCCCGGCCCGTAGGTGACGGCGACGGCATCGACGGGATCTTTCGCCTGCGCCAACGCCTCGCGGATGACCGCGCCCACCTTCTCGACGTGCGCGCGCGAGGCGATTTCGGGAACAACGCCGCCGTAGGGGCGGTGCAGGGGAATCTGCGTGTAGACGACGTTCGAGAGGACTTCGCGGCCGTCCCGCACGACGGCGGCGGCCGTCTCGTCGCAACTCGTCTCGATGCCGAGGATCGTCATCTCACCAAAACTTCCACCACGGGTTCTTCTTGGGCGCGACGCCGCGATCCTTGTAAAGTTCGCGGACGCGCGAGGTCCCCGCCGTGGCGGGGTCGCGCACGAGCATCTGCGAGCGGTAAACGTAGTCGCCGGGCAGCGACCAAAATTCCGTGCGGACGAACTGATCCTGGTTGAGCCGGTGCAGGACGACGATCTCGCCCGACGGCAGGATGCTCAGCGTGGGCTTGTCGATGCGGAGGATCGGGCCCAAATCGTAAGTCTGCCACCTTTTCTCGGCGGGCGCGAGGTCCCGCGCCTTGAGGAACAGATGCTCGCCGCGATCCTTCGACCAGTAGACGAGCTCGAATTCGCGCTGGAGATCCTTTTGGGCGGAGAACATCTGGAGCGACACGCCGGCGCGGACGCCCTCCACGATGTCGAACGCGCGCGGCTGCCCCTCGAAGCGGACGCCACGGTGGACGAGGACGGGCTTCGCCAAAAAGCGGCTCGTCTCGTTGAGCGCGTAATGGTCGGCGAGGAACGTCTCCAGCTTCTGCCCCTCGCCCGTCTCGATGGCGAAATCGGCGACGAAGGGGCGCGTCGCGATGGTGGCGAGCTGCTCGCCCGACGAGGCGCGGAAGACCTCGACGAACAAGCGATCCTGAACGTCGTAGGTGGCTTTGAGGACGCGGTTCGACCCGGCGCCCTCCCAGACGCGGAAGCGTCCGCCCACGCCGATCACGTCGGGCGAGGAGTTGACGACATCGACGACGGCGCGAATCCGCTCGCCCACGATGTAGTCGGAGGCGTCGAGCTGCAAGTCGATGCGGATCTCCGCCGGCGCGGCGACCACAAGGCCGGCGTGGACGAGAGCGAGCGGGAGGAGGATTTTCTTCAGCATGGGAGGAATTCGTCCTTGAGGGCGACGAAGGGGCGTCCACGCGCGAACGCGCCCCCGTCCATTCGTGAAGAGCCCTCGGGCTTGACCTCCAGGAGCTGAAGCGCGGTGTCGTGACACCGGACAATCGGCCCTGCGCGGTCGAGCGCGAGGAGGGTGCCGGGGCGGGTCGTCTCCCACCCGGGAAGAAGGCGGATCATCTTCGAGCGCAAGACGACGAGGCGCCCCTCCGTCCCCTTCTTGCGCAGATGCGGCGGCAGGAAGGTGTAGGAGCCCGGCCACGGGTTGAATGCGCGGATGCGCCGCTCGATCTCCAAAACGGGGCTGTCCCACGCGATGAGGCCGTCGCTCTTCTTGAGCTTCTTGACGTAAGTCGCCCGCTGGGGGTCTTGCGGCACGGGCTTCGGCAACCGCCCCGCCTCCATCAGGCGCAACGCCTTGGCGAGGGCGACGCCGCCGGCGATGGCGAGGTCGTCCATCAACGTCCCGCCCGTCGTGTCGGGGTAGATGGGCTCGTAGCTTTGGAGGAGGATGGGCCCGTCGTCCAGCCCCTCGCCCATCTGCATGACCGTGACGCCCGTCATGCGGTCGCCCTCCTCCAAACACGCGACGACGGGCGCGGCCCCGCGATACTTCGGCAAGAGGGAGAAGTGGCAGTTGACGCATCCGAAGCGCGTCAACTCCAAGAGCGGCTTTTTGAGGATCTGCCCGTAGGCGACGACGACGAGGACATCGGCCTTCCACGAGGCGATCTCCGCGACGACCTCGGGCGCGTTGACGCGCTCCGGCTTCAGCAGGGGAACGGAAAGGTCGCGCTCCTGGACGAACTTCGCCACGGCGCACGGCGTCAACGTCTTGCCGCGCCCCGCCGGGCGGTCGGGCTGCGTGACCACGCCGACGACCTCGAACGACTCCTCGCGCAGGAGGGCGCGGAGGCTCTCGACCGAGCCCAAGGAAGAACCCATGAAGCCGATTCTCACCGCGCGCGCCTCCCCATGCCGAACAGGCTCAACGCCGACCTGAAATCCGAGGGGAGCGGCGCGTGGACGCGGAGCGTCTCGCCCTTGAGAAGCGGGTGCGGCATCTCCAGCGTGGAGGCGTGGAGCATTTGGCGCGGCACGTGGAGAAGCCGCGCGTCCCGCGCGTTCTTGAGACCGAACACGCGGTCGCCCACGACGGGGAAGCGGATCTTCGCGAGGTGGCGGCGGATCTGGTTCGTCCGCCCCGTCTCCAAGCGGATGCGCAGAAGCGTCGCCTCGGCGCCCATCGCCTCGCGTGTGATGACAGAACGCGCCGCCTCGCCGTCGAGGGGCGCGTCAATGCGCTGGTGGGCGACGGGGAAGCGTCCCGCGACAATCGCGTGGTAGACTTTGAGGACGCGGTGCGTCTTGAAGACGTCGATGGCCGCGTTCTTGGCGCGGGCGTTCTTGGCGAAGAGCAAGCAGCCCGTCGTGTCGCGGTCGAGGCGGTGGACGGCCGCCAAAGAGGAGCAGTTCTCCTGGGCGCGGAGGAACGATTCCACGCTCTCGTCATCCCCGCACGAAAGCCGCCCCGCCATCTTGTCGCAGACGAGGTAGTCGTTGTCCTGCCAGAGGATTCGCGCATGGAACTTGACGGGGGCTTTCGTCAACGCCTTCGAGAGCTCGACGACATCGCCCACGCGCAAGGCGGCGCGCGCCATCCAAACGCACGAGCGGTTGACCCAAACGCGCCGCTGGTCGAGGATCTCCTTCGCCGCGCGACGCGACAGGGAAAGCCGCTTGGCGAGGAAGTCCTGCAGGGAGCGCGGGTCGGAGGACTGGACGCGCAGCATCTACTTCTCCCCCGTCAACGCGCCCACGACGCCCACCGTTTTGCGCCCGACGGCGTTGGGGGCGATGAGGAGGGTCTTGCCGAGCGACGCGAGGGGGATCGAGACGCGCGCGCCGGCGAGGGCTTTTTGGAAAGCGTCGCGCCCGGCGTCGTCTTGGAGGAGATCCGCGACGCTTTTCCCCTGCGCCTGCGCGAGATCCGACAGGTGGAAGGCGGAGAGGAACGAGGCGTTCGCCGCGACGAGCACGCCCTTCTCGTCGGCCACGAAAAGCGGCGACGGCGACAAGTCAAAGGCGTTCTCCTTCGAGCGGTAGAGCGTCATCATGGCGCGGCGCTTCTCGATGTTGCGGATCGTGAAAACGAGATCGCCGGGGTTCATCAAGTCGATGACGGAGACCGTCACCTCGCAGGCGAACTTCTCGCCGTCTTTGGTTTGCCCGTTGGCGTTGATCATGACGTGCCGGTCGCCCTCGATCCCCTTGCGGATGCGCTGGACGACCTCGGGCTGGAGTCCGGGGATGAGGCGCGAGATCGGCTGGTCGAGGACCTCCTCCAGGTCGCGCCCGAAATGCTCGGTGGCGCGGGCGTTGATGTCGAGGATGTGCCCGTTCGGGTCGGTGATCACAACGGCGTCATACATCCCGCCAAGGAATTGGCGGAACAGCGAGCGCCGGTCTTTTGGAACGAAGAGTGCCATTTGGAATTATTATACCAAAATCCAACCCCTTTTTTCCAC
>CAVEND010000030.1:0-8455 GCA_963616865.1 Faecalibacterium prausnitzii
GTCGGTCTGAAATCTCGTAAATCGTCTGAATTGACTGATTATCCATGATTTTACGCCTTTTAGGTTGCGGTTTGTGGTTTGTAAACCATAGATTTTTGGATTTTATGTGGTTTGGATGCCACATATTATCGCAAATATCGGCGTAGCCGTCAAGATGGGGCGCCTAAAACAACCGAACCTACTCGCCGCACCGTCGCCAGACGAAGAGGCGGGCGTGGCCGTAGGTGCGGTCGCGGAAAAGTTCCCATCCCGCGACGTCCGCCACCTTCTGCGACGAGGCCGCCTCCGCGATGAAGAAGCCGCCGTCGGGGACGATCTCGGCGACACGCGCCCTCATCTCGTCGAGTGCGCCGCCCTCCCACAAGGCATAGGGCGGATCGGCGTAGACTATCTGAAAGGAAGAACCCATGGCGCGTTTCACATAGGAAAGCGAATCGCCCACGACGACCGTTGCGTTCGCAACCTTCAACGCGGCGACATTCTCCCGAATCGTCTGCGCGTGGCGCGGATTCTTCTCAACGAGCGTCACGCTTTTCGCGCCGCGTGAGACGGCTTCCAAGCCGACCGCCCCCGTCCCGGCGAAAAGATCCAAGAAATCCGCACCCGCGAGAACGCCTTGAAGGATGCTGAAAAGAGCCTCGCGCACACGCTCCTCCGTCGGACGCAGCTCGCCCGATTTCGGCGTTTTCAAAACACGCCCGCGAAAAGTCCCGCCCGCGATTCTCATGGCCGTCAAAGTTCGGAGATCATGACGCTCGCGCCTTTGGGGAGGAGAAGTTCCAACTCCGCACGAGTCTCCTTGTCAAGGACAAGGCCGCGCTCTTTCCAGAACGAGCGGATCGGCAGCGCGACCTCGTAAACACCGTCCTCGCCCGTCACGTCCTTCAAATCGTATCGCTTGAAGAACTTGCCGTTCAACTGCAAGTCGGCCGTCCGCGTCCGGCGGCGGACGGCGAGCGAAAAGCGCGGATGGTTGAGGACATGGAGTTGTTGCCCCGGCCGAATGGTCTCGACGTCGCGGTCGCCGTTCAACTTCACGAGCGACGCGAGCGTCGAGCCGTGTTCGTAGGCGATGCGCGAGGCCGACTGGCCGCTCTTGACGGTGACGGTCGCGACCCACTGGGCGCACTTCATCGAAAAGAGTCTGTGCATGTTCAAGTCGCCAAGCCGCCGCGCCAAGGCGTCGTCGATGTCGGCGACGGGGGAGCCGGGGAGCGCACGAAGCTGCTCGATGGTGGAGACGGCCATCTCGACGTCACGCGAACGCTCCGCCGTCTGCAAGCGAAGGAGGAGGTTGCGGACTTTCGGCGCGCGCTTCTCCAAACTCGCCACGGGCGGCGGCAACGTCGCCGAGGGGGCGGGCTCCGCCGGGACGGGCGCATCCTTCGCGGGCGCGGTGGCCGGCGGCGGGAGGACGCGCTCGACGGCCGCCTCCTCGACCGCCTCGGACTTTTCCTGACGGAGACGCTTCACGAGCGTCCACGAGAGCGAGACGAGCGACAAGAGGATGACGACGAAGACGACGCGCCCCAAGAGTGAAGACTCGCGGTCTTCGGGGCGCTTCGTCCACTCGACGCCATACTTGCCGCGTTCGAGCATCGCGGGCTCTTACTTCTTCGCCTCGTCCTGCTCGACCACGCCCGACACGCAGCTGCGCGCGATCTCGACGGTCGTTCCGGGGCAGATCTCGACCTTGAACGTCTTTTCGGTCGCCTCCTGGATCGTGCCCATCAGCCCGCCCGCGAAGACGACTTTCGCGCCGGCGCGGAGTTCCTCGATCATCTTGCGGCGTTCCTTTTCCTTGCGCTGCTGGGGGCGGATCATCATGAAGTAGAAGATCGCGAGGATGAGCAGCATCGGGACGAGCATGCCGAGGCCGGAGGCCTGCGCCGGCGCGGCGGCGGCCGCGTCGCCAAGGAGAAGTGGAAGGTTCATTGTTTCATTCCTTTCGTATGGTCTTGTTCAGGGAGTGGAGTCCACGCGACAGGCGCGGACCTCCGCGAGAAATTCAGGAAACGCGCCCGCGTCGAGTGCTTCGCGCATCTCGGCCATAAAGCGGTTGAGCGCGAAGACGTTGTGGATCGTCAAGAGCCGCAACGCGAGAAGCTCGTGGCACGAGAAGAGGTGGCGGATGTAGCTGCGCGAGTAGGTCTGGCAACACGGGCACGCGCACCCCTCCTCGACCGGGCCGTGGTCGAACGCCCATTTCGCCGCCTTGATGGCGACGTTCCCCCGCCGCGTGATCGCCGTGCCGTGGCGGGCGATGCGCGTGGGCAGCACGCAGTCGAACATGTCCACGCCACGCGCCACGCACTCGGCCATCTGGTGGAGGACCCCCAAGCCCATCACGTAGCGGGGCTTGTCGCGGGGGAGCGCGGGCACGCTCGCCTCGACGGCCTGATACATCGCCTCCTCGGGCTCGCCGACGGAGACGCCGCCGACCGCGTAGCCGTCGAAGCCGATCTCGACGAGGGCGCGGGCGCACGACTCGCGGATGTCGTCGTAGACGCCGCCCTGCACGATGCCGAAAACGAGCTGGCCGTCGGCGTGGGGCGCGTCCTTCGAGCGTTGCGCCCAGCGGAGCGTCCTCGCCACCGACGCGGCGGCGCGGTCGCGGTCGCACGGGTAGGGCAGGCACTCGTCAAGCACCATGGCGATGTCCGAGCCAATCGTCCGCTGCATCGCCATCGACTCCTCCGGGCCCAAGAAGACGGCGTGTCCGTCGATGTGCGAGCGGAAGTGGCAGCCCTCCTCCGTGAACGAGCGCATCTTCGAGAGGGAGAAGACCTGGAAGCCGCCAGAGTCGGTGAGGATGGGCCCGTCCCAACGCATGAAGTTGTGAAGCCCCCCGGCGGCGGCGATGACCTCGGGCCCCGGCCGCAGCAGGAGGTGGTAGGTGTTCGCGAGGACGACTTGCGTTTGGAGCTCGCGGAGGTCGCGGGGCTCCAAAGACTTGACGGAGCCGAGCGTGCCGACATCCATAAACACGGGCGTTTCGACGACGCCGTGAGCCGTCACGAGACGACCGCGCCGCGCCTTCGTCCGCGTGTCCTCTTTGAGGACTTCGAATGTCTTTGGGGGAAGCGTCATGCGGCGGAACCCTCGCCCGTGTCCGAACCCGCCAGCCCCGTCTGCCGCAAGAGGGCGTCGATCTTGGGGTCGCGCCCCCGGAAGAGGCGGAACACCTCAAGCGCCGAGCGCGAGCCGCCGAGCGCGAGGATCGTCTCGCGGTAGGACGCGCCGGTCGCGCGCACGGCCTTGTCGTCGGCAAGCCCCGCCTCCTCGAACGCGCCGTAGCAGTCCGCGCTCATCACCTCCGACCACTTGTAGCCGTAGTAGCCCGCGCCGTAGCCCCCCGCGAAGAGGTGCGTGAAGGCGTTGAGGAAGGCGTCCTCCTCCACGAGCGGGATGCCAAAGTGGCGGAAGACGCGCGTTTTCAATTTCTGCGGATCGTCCTCGCCGCGACGGATGAGCGCGGCGAAATCCGCCCCGTGCAGAACGAGGTCGACTTTCGCGAACGCCAGCTGGCGGCGGCAGAGGGAGGCCGAGCGGAAGTTCTTCGCGGCGCGGACTTTCTCCTTCAAGTCCGCCGGCACGCGGATGCCGGTGCGGTCGTCGAGGCACCAGTTCTCCATAAACTGGCTCGCGACCTCCACCGCGTCCCACTCGACGAGGTTGATGCCCGCCGCGTCCTCGTCGTCCACGCGCGTGAGCATCTGCTGGAGGGCGTGGCCGAACTCGTGGAACAGCGTCTCGACCTCGCGGAACGGCAAGAGGCATTTGCCCTCGCTGTCGCGCTGGGGGAAGTTCGTGCAAACGACCGCCAAGGGACGCTCGACGAGAACGCCCTTCTCCACGCGCCTGTTGCGAAGCTCGTTCATCCACGCGCCGCCCGACTTGAGGCCGTTGCGGACGAAGGGGTCGAAGTAGAAGTTCGCGATTTTCTCGCCCTTCTCGCGCACCTCGAAGAAGCGGACGTCCTCGTGCCAAACGGAGGGCTTCTCCGAACCCACGCATTCGCGCACCTCGATGTCGAAGAGAACATGGGCCATTTTGAAAAGCCCTTTTAAAACATCCTCCAACTCGAAGAACTTTTTGAGATCCTCCTCGCGATAGGCGTATTCGCGCTCGCGCAACCGCTCGGCGAGATAGGCGACGTCCCACGGCATCACGTTCTCGCCCAAGGCTTGATCCTCGTGGATCGCCTGAACGGCGGTCGCCGCGTCCAGCTCGTCGATCATCTTGAAGACCGCCTCCACCGAGGGCGCACACTTCTGCGAGAGCGAGAGCGTCGCGTAATCGGGGAAATCGAGGAGCGCGGCCATCTCCCCGCGCAGGGACAAAATCTCGTCGATCCGCGCCGCGTTCCCCGGTGCGCGGGAGACGCGCGCGCGGAGGAGTTTCTCGCGCACCTCGCGGTCGGCGCAGTGCTTCATCGTCTCGGGGTAGGCCGCGTCGTCAATCGTGTAGGTGACACCGCCCTTCTCATACGAAAACGCTTTCGTCGCGTCGAGGACATCGTTCGAGAAGTCCGTCGCGAGCCGCGAGAGGCTTTGCGCGATCTCGTTGAACCGCGCGCGTTTTTCCCCGGTCAAGGCGACGCCGGAAAGCGTGGCGGACTGAATCATCTTCTCCAAGATGCGGCGGCGCGTCGGTGTGAGTGACGCATCGGAGGAAAGGACGGTCTTCGCGATTTCGTAAAGGCGCATGGACTGCCCCACGCGCAGGGAGAAGGCGACGACGCTGGGGCGAAGCGTCTCCTCGGCCTCGCGCCACGCATCGGAGTTCATCACGCTCAACACGTGGCCAATCGCGCCCCAGAGGCGGAAGACGGGGCGCGTCGCCTCGTTCAGGACGGGGACGAACGACTCGAACGTCGTCGGGTTTGCGCCCTCCAACGATGCGACTTTTTCCTCCGCCTCCCGCAAATGGCGCGGCAGTTCCCGCAAAGCGACCTCAGGCGTCAACGATTGCCAATCTGGAAAGTTCATGTCTGTTCCTCCACAAGCGCGGCGAGACGCGCACGGGCGTCGCCGACGAAAAGCGCGCGCATTTTTTCGGACATTTCCTTGAGACGCGCCGGGCGGTCGTGCTTGTCCAAAAGGTAGCGGGCGAGTGCGCGTGGCGTGAGGCGGTCTTGGAAGCCCTCGTCCGCCGCGCCCGCCGTCACGAACGCCTCGGCGTTGAAATGCTGGTGGTTGCGGAGCGCGGACGGAAGCGGAATGAGCAAGGCGGGCTTGCCGCAGGCGGCCAACTCGAAGCACGTGGACGCGCCCGCCCGCGCGATGACGACATCGGCGGAGGCGAACGCCTTGGCCATCTCGTGCTCAAAGGCGTGGACGCGGCTGGGGAGCGACGCTCTCGCGTAAGTCCCGACGACCGCACCCTCGTCGCGAACGCCCGTTTGGTGAATGACATACAAGGGGCGAACGGCCTCGCCCTTCGCCGCGCGCTCGTCGAGCAGCCCCTTCAAGAGAACCAAGGCCTCCGAGGCGAGGACGTTGACCGCGTGCGCCCCCTGCGAGCCGCCCGTCACGAAGACGACGAACGCCTGCGGCGGGATGAAGTCGAAGCGCGTTCCCGTGGCGATGTCCGCGCGAACGGGAAGCCCCGTCAGAACCGTCCGCGCATTCGGCAGGAAACGCGCCGTGGACGCGAAACTCGTCGCCACCGCGTCGGCGAACCGCGAGAGAACCTCGACGGCCTTGCCCGGCACCGTGTTCGCCTCGTGGAGGATGACGCGCACGGAACACGACCGCGCCGCGAGGACGGGGGGAAGCGAGGAATAGCTGCCCATCGCGACGAGGACGTCGGGGGCGACGCGCTTCATCTCGCGGCGGCACCGGAGGATGGCGCGGATGTTGGCGAAAATGTTTCGGAGGGACAAGGGGCGCGCGCGCGTCGAGAACGTCGCGCCCGTCCAATCGCGCATGACGGACGACTCGACGGATCGCCCGCTCGTCCACACCGTCACCTCGTGGCCACGCGCGAGAAGTTCCTCGGCCAAGGCGAGACCCGGAAACGCATGGCCGCCCGTCCCGCCGCACGCAACGACAACCTTCATCTCACCAATCCCTCTCGTTCGGCGGCAGCGGCACGTGGCGTTGACGCGCTTTCTTCTCCGCCTCGTGCTCGTCACTGCGCTCCTGCGCCTTTTTCAAAAGAGCGTCAATCGCGGACTCCTCCGGGGACGGGGCTTCGCTTTCGTCCGCACCCGCGCCCTCGTCTTGTTCGGACTCGTCCGCCTCCGGCTCCTGATCTTGCGTCTCGTTTGTTTGAGGCTCGTTCTCTTGCGGGGAAGGTTCGTTCTTCTCATCCTCCCCCTTCTCGCCATTCTCCGAGGGCGGGGGCGGCGACGACGACGCACCGCCACCGCCGGAGTTCTTGTCCTTCGGGAGGAGACCCAAAATCTCCTCGGCGATCCGACACGCCGCTTGCTGGTCGGCCGGCACGGACTTCTCGACGCACGAGAGTTGGATCTTTTCAAGTTCCGTCGCGAGAGCCGAAATCTTCGCCTGCGTCTCGGCCGTGAACGGCGGCTTGTTCGTGTCGCTTTGCGCGGCCTCCTCATACGCCCGCGCCCACGCCGGGAACTTGGCGCGGAAGCTGCGCGTGTAGTCAAGCGCCTCCTCCTGCCACGGGCGGCCGTTGAAGGACGCCACGTCGAGATAGGCGTTCGACTGGCACGAGAGCCCCTCGCCCATCGCGGAGGGCGGCAGGACGAGACGCTTGTAGAAGCGCGTGAGGTCGTCCTCGATGTGGCTCGAAAGGTCATACGCCTCGTCCGACAGATTGCTGAACGATTCGGCGGCCTCGCGCGTCTTTTTCTCCGCCTCGTCCAGTTGCGCGAGGAACGTGACGGCCTCCTCCTCGTTCGTGACCGACCGCGCCAACGCTTCGCGGACACCGAGGTAGGTGAGGGAGATTAAGTCCGCCCGCGCGGCGAGCGAATCGGAGAGGGCGACGACTTTTTCCGCCGCGTTCGTCCGATACGTCGAGGACTCTTCGAAGAGGTCGCGCGCGACGAGACGCGCCCCTTGGAGGAGCGAGGCGGGATCTTTCCCCTCGGCGGCCTTCAGGGCTTTCTCCAACCGGGCTTGCTCGCGCAAACGCGGAAGCGGCCCTGCCGCCCGCATGAAGTTGCGGCGCCGTCTCGCGTCCGAGGGCGATGCGCGGAGAGATTTCTGCGCCAAGTCGGCGGCCGCTTCCATGTTCCCACGGTCGAACTCGATCTTCGCGGCGAGCTCCGCCGCCCGCGCCCCGTGCGACGGCGAGAGGAGGAGCGCGTTGAGCGAACGGAGCGCGTTCGTGACGTCGCCCGCCTCGTAGGCCGCGACGCCCTCGTTCCAAACCTCGCCGTCCGTGAGCGGCGCGGCGGACGAGACCGCGAGCAGGAGCAAGCCGGCAGAGAACGCGCCCATGGGTCAGCTCGTCTTTCCGAAGATGTTGCCGTAGCGGTTGAGGTTCAACGCCTCGACGAACGAGGCGATCTTCGTCGTCGTCGAACACGGGTCGATGGACGCGTCCATGCAGTCGCCCTCCAGCGTCAGGAGCGGGACATGGAGCGCGTCGAGTTCCTCGCGCAAGTGCTTCGAGAGGGCGCGGTCGGCGAGCGAGCAGCGGCCGAAGCCGTGCGTGTAGAGGATGACGCCGTTGAAGCGGCCGGCGGGGATCGCCTTCTTCACGTAGTCGACGCGCAGCGCGGGGTCGAGGAAGCCCGACTGGAGGAGTTTCTTCGCGAGCGAGCGGTAGGGATCCTTCGGGTCGAGATTCTCCCAGCCGACGAAGTTCGTCTCCTCGAAGACGATGGGCGCGTTGCACGTCGTCTCGATGAAGTCGAGGTGGCGCGTGTCGTAGAACGGCGGCAGGTGGAGCCAGAGGAGGCGGTGCGTGTCCTCGATGGCGTAACGCTTCTCCGCCCAGTCCTTCTTCATCAGGAGTTCCTCGAACTGCGCCTTTTGGATGTCGATGAGCGTCTGCGTCCCCCAGAGCTGCGAGAAGACGACGGCGTTGTAGATCGCCTCGCTCCCGCGCACGAGCGGCGGCGACGTGAAGCGAAGGTGCTGGCACTTGCGCGTCCATTCGGCGGCCTCGTTCGAGAGGACGCACGCCTCTTCAAGGCGGGCGGGGTCGAGTTTGCGGCCGAAGGCCTTTTCCATTTCGGCGACGGCCTCCTCCAGCCCGTCGGCCATCATCTCGACGGCGTGGCGCATGTGCGCGCTGATGGGCGTCTGCAGCGAGTAGAGGCGTTCCTCCATGTGGTGCTCGCGCGCGAGGTCGGCGAAGACGCGCTCCGCCTGCTGGCAGGGCTGGACGGTCGAGACGATGAAGTCCGGCTTTTCGAGATCCATGCCCTCCAGCATCCGCAGGAACGAGCACGTCTGGCCGTCGAAGCCCTTCTGCGCGGCGCGGCCGAGGGCCTCCTTCACCTTGTCGGCGCGGCGGGCGAAGAGCG
>CAVEND010000031.1:0-8419 GCA_963616865.1 Faecalibacterium prausnitzii
AGCGTGAAGCGGAACTGCTCCAGCGTCAGCGCGGCGATGGAGAAATTCGCCGCGTCCGCGCGCGGCACGTCGCCCGGAATCTCGCGCACGAAGGGACGCGCATAGAGGTAGGTGACAAGCGTCTCCGTCCACACGCCGAGCGTCAGCGCGGCAAGCCCCCACAACGGCCCCACGAGACCCGTCTTCGTGAGGACGAGCGAGAGGAGGAGCGTGACGGCGATGCGCAGGAGCGTCGCGTTGTTCGCCTTCGCGCTTTCGAGGTTGTTGAAGAGAACGACCATCGGCACGTTGCGGACGAAGAAGCCCGCGTTCATGACGACGCCCCAGAGGAGCGTCTGCGCCGAGACGTCCGCGAGGTCGGGGGGAAGTCCGAAGAAGCCCTCGAAGACGAACCCACGGAGCGGCGGCAGCGCGGGCAAACATTGGAGAGACAGAAGCGCGACCATCATCATCGCGTTGAGCCGCTTGAACGAGAGGTAGCCAAAGCGCGTCTTCGCGAAGATGAGCCCCGTCGTGACGAGGCCGCCGCCGAGGGCCCCGATCATGAACATGATCATCAACCCCTGGCTGAACGCCGTCAAGGCGTGGACGCCGTGCGACCCATGCGTGACGACACCGGCGACGAGCGGGTAGGAGAGCGACTGCGAGAAGCCTTGCAGAAGCAAGGGGACATAGAAGCGCGTCACGCGCCCCACCGAGAACTTCGCCTCCGCGACCATGGCGAAAGAAGCCTACGCCCGCGCGCCGAGACGCTCGCCCGCGTAGCGTCCCTCGCGCAGGGGCCGCCACCACCAGTCGTTGGCGAGATACCACGCGACCGTCTTGCGGATGCCGCTCGCGAAGTCCTCGCGGGGCTTCCAGCCGAGTTCGGTCATCAACTTCGTTGGGTCGATGGCGTAGCGCAAGTCGTGGCCGGGGCGATCCGAGACGAACGTGATGAGGTCGCGGCGGCGCGTGGCGGCGGGGCGCATGTCGTCCAAGATGTCGCAGACCGTCTCGACGACCTCAAGGTTCGTCCGCTCGTTGTGGCCGCCCACGTTGTAAGTCTCGCCCACGCGCCCCTTCTCGTTGACGAGCAGCAAGGCGCGGGCGTGATCCTCGACGTAGAGCCAGTCGCGGACGTTCGCGCCCTTCCCGTAGACGGGGAGGGGCTTGCCGTCGAGGGCGTTGAGGATCGTCAGGGGGACGAGTTTCTCCGGGAAATGGTAGGGCCCGTAGTTGTTCGAGCAGTTCGTCAGTTTGACGGGCAGGCCGAACGTGTCGTGCCACGCGCGGACGAGGTGGTCGCTCGACGCCTTCGAGGCCGAATAGGGCGAGTGCGGGGCATACGGCGTCTTCTCGGTGAAGAAGCCCGTCGCGCCGAGCGAGCCGTAGACCTCGTCCGTCGAGATGTGCTGGAAGACGAAATCGGGATGCTCCTTCCAAAAGGCGCGCGCGACTTGCAGGAGCGTCAGCGTCCCAAGGACGTTCGTGCGGACGAACGCTTGCGGCGCGTCGATGGAGCGATCCACGTGGCTTTCGGCCGCGAGGTGGAACACGGTGTCGGGCTGGAAGGCGGCGAACGCCTCTTTCATCGCGTCCGCGTCGCAGATGTCCGCCTTGAAGAACGAGAGGCGATCCGTCACCGTGACGATCTCGCGCCCCGCGTTCCTCGCCTGAAGGCGCGACGAGAGGGCTTCGTCAAGGCCGACCTCCCGCAGGGAGTCGGGAACGCCGGCGTAGGTGAGCGCGTCCACGACGAGAACCTCCGCGTCCGTCTCGCGCAGGAGGAGGCGGGTGAGCGCGGAGCCGATGAAGCCCGCCGCGCCCGTGACGAGGCAGCGTTTACGCTTCATCGCCGAACCCCGACTCTTCCGACGACGATTCGGCGGCATCCTCGCCCTTCTCGCCTTTCTTGCCCTTCTTGGGCCCGTAGCCGCCGTAGCCATAGCCATAGCCGTAGCCGCCGTAGCCGTAGCCATAGCGTCCGTAGCTGTGCTGGTGGCGCGAGAAAGCCCCGGCGTTCGACCGCTCGACGTCGTTGACGATGACGCCCAGGATGTTCGCCCCGGCCTCGGCGAGCGAGCGCGAGCAGAACTGGATGGGCTTGAAGTGCGTCCGGTCGGGGCAGCACATGATGAGGACGGAGTCGGCGAGCGTCGCGAGGGAAACCGTGTCGCCCACGAGGCCGAACGGCGGCGCGTCGATGATGACTTGCTGGTAGTTCTCCTTCGCCCACTTGAAGAACTCGGGCACGACGGGCGAGCCGAAGATGGTGGCGGGCGAGACACCCTCCGGCGGCAGGGAGCAGACGACGTCGAGCGTCTCCATGTCCGTCTTGTTGACGTAGGAGGCGAAGTCGGGGACGGTCTTGCCGGCGTTCTGCAGCATGTGCGAGAAGCTCTTCTCCTGCGGCAGGTCGATCCCCCAGACGCGGGCCAAACGCGGGCGGCGCAAGTCGAAGTCGACGAGCAGCACCTTCTTCTGCGTCTGGGCGAAGGAGATGGCGAGGGACGTCGCCGTGATCGTCTTGCCCTCCCCCGGCTGCGTCGAGATGATGAGCAGACAGCGCGAGAAGGATTCGTAGCGCGGCGACTCCAAGAGGTTGCGGAGTCCCGCGACGGCCTCGGAGAACTGCGAATACTTGTCCTTCAGGAGGAACTTCGCGACCTCCTCGCGCTTTTTGCGGCGGACGTGCGGGAGGACGGCGAGCACCTTCAGCGCGAGGCGACCCTCGATGTCGGCCAAGTTGACGACCGTGTCCTCCAAGTTGTCGAGGATCAAGACGAAGAGGATGCCGAGCGCGATGGAGATGGCGATGCTCGCGCCGAAGATGATCAAGGGGTCGGGCAAGACGGGCGACGTCGGCACGACGGCGGGACGGCCGACGCGGACGATCTCGTTGTTCGACTCCGCGTCGATGCGCGCCTTGTTCTCGTCGAGGTAGAGCCCTTCCAAGACCTTGTTGGCGACGCTGAGCTCGTTCTCCAGCGTGACGAGACCCGACTCCGCGAGGACGATGCGCTGCTCCACGGTCGCCAATTCCGACTTGAGATCCTCCTGTCGCGCGCGGAGGCTGGCGAGCTGGTTCTGCGTCACCTTCAGCGTGGAGCGTCCCGTCAGGAGCGCGCGCGAGGCCGCCTCGACGAAACGCTGGCGGGCGAGATCCGCCTCCTTCTTCTTGGCGATGACCTCCGGGTGGTTCTCGGTGTAGGCGAAGAGGAGCGTTTGGTATTCGCCGTCGGCCTTTTGGTAGGCCTGGAACTCCGTCGCGATCTCCTGCGCGCGCGGGACGTTGACGGAGAGGCTGCCGTAGGTCGTCGGATCCTGCTGGACGAGGGAGAGCATCTTCTCCCATTCCGTCAGCTGCGCCTGCTCGGCCTCAAGTTGCATGATCGTCGTTGTCGTGTTCCGAAGGGCAGCGTCAAGCGTCTCGCGTGTCGAGCGCAGGTTGTCGAGTTTGTTGGCCGTTCGGAAATCGAGGAGCTGGCGGTTGATCTTGTCGACCTCGCGGCGCTTCTTCTCCACGTTGTCGTGGATCTGGCGGACGGCCGCGTCGCAACGGAGTTTGTTCTCCTCGACCGTGAAAGCCTCGATGGCCTCGGCGTAGGCGTTCGCGAGCGCGGCGCAGAGGGCGGGCGTCTTCGAGCGGACGGAGATCGTGATCAGACGCGAGCGGCGGACGAGTTCAAGTTCAGAGTCCGAGAGCGTCGAGACGAGTTCCTCCTCGGTCGCCGTCGACGAGGGGTGGCTCGCGCGATACTGCTCGACGATCTTCGTGACGATCTTCTCGGAGCGCCAGTCGGAGATGCGCGTGTTGAAAACCTCGTCGTAGGTGCTGCCGAAGTCGGGCACGGCCTGGTCGATCATGCTGTTCGCGCGCGCGCCGCCCGTGGCGCGGCGCATATCCATCGTGAACTCGCTCTTCGCCTCGTAGATCGTCGGCGAGACGCGGTAGACGACGAACGCCGCGAGAAGCCCCACGAGGAGGAAGACGAAGACGGAGAGCCACCGCTGCGAGATGACGCGGAGCATGCGCTGGGGCGTGATCGTGCCGACGAGCGTGCCGTCCTCCTCCGAACCACCGCTGCGCCCGCCCGCGTAGGCGGGAGAACCGTAAGTGCCATACGAGCCGTAGACACCCTTGCCGCCATAGGCGGGCTTGTCCGAGGAAGAGCCGTAGTAAAGGGGTTGGTCAGCCATGGGATTTTCTCTCCTTGGGGAATGCCGCGCACGAAACGGACAGAAGCGCCGCGAGGGCGACGGCGGCCCCGGGCGACAAATAGGAAACATCGAAGAGGAGTTCAGGCACGGCGGCCAAAAGCGCGAGAAGCCCCGTCCACGCCAAGGGCGCGGGAAGCGCGGCGACGACACCGCGAACGAGGGCGATCATGTAGGAGACAACCGAGAGAGAGACGATCACGAGCAGGGAGAACGCGGCGACGACGCCCCCTTGGAGAAGGATCATCCAATACCCGTTGAGGGGCGCCTGTTGGAGGGAGGAGAATCGTTCCCAGTCGGCGGGCGACGCGAAGAACTGAAGAACGAGGTCGAAAGAACCGAAGCCGAAGCCGAGATACGGATTCTCGCGCCAAGCGCGGAACGCGAGATCCCCAAGTGCGCGGCGAGTCTCGAAGAACCCGTCGGGCAGCCACGCGCCGGTCGAGAACGCGGCGATCTTGAGGTCGATGAGATCTTTCGGCAGAAGGGAAAGGATGCCCAAGGCCGCCAACGCCACGGCGAGCGAGAAGATGACGAGGCACTTGAAGTCGAGGTTGTTCGTTCCCTTCACGCGCAAATAGAAGAACGAGTAGACGAAAAGGACGAGGGCGAGAGAGGCGTAGAAAAGGATCAGCGCGGTCGGCGCGAAGACGAAAAGCCCCATCGCGTTGCCCGCGACGGCGACGAACGCGAAGGGAATGGCGGAGAACCACCTTTTCTCAAACGTCATCGAGAGGGCGGCCGTCGCGGCGAGAAGGTAAAGGCCGTAGGCGCTGCCCGCGAAGGAGGGATTCAAGAACGAACACTCGGCGAGTTGCCGAAAAGCGGCCGATCCGTCCTGGATGAGAAACGTGCAAACCCCCGCGCCAACCGCCGACAGGAAGGACGCGCTCAAACAAAACGCAAGCCGCGCCGATTTTCCAAGCGCGTGGCGCGCGCCCGTCATCACGACGAGCGCGGCCGTGGCGCAGGCGACGAGCGAGGCGTCAGAACCCGAACGCGACGAGGGCAGGAGGGGGAAAGACCCTGTTCCAATCGTCCACGACGCGAGCTGCGCATCGTAGGCGAGATCCACGCCGCCGTTGAGGAACGAGACGAGCGCGAGAAGAAGGAGCGCGAAAAGCACCCAAAAGGCGGGATCGCGGACGACCGCGCGCAAGGTGCGCGTCCGCGCCTCGTGTAGCGTCTCGCGACCGAGGCACGAGGGCTCCATCACGAGGAAGATCGCCCCCAAAAGCGAAATCCACAAAACCGCCGACGGGCATAGGAAAAGCGGCGCGACTGCCACGAGAGCAAGATGCGCCGCCAATCCGTATTTTGCGATCAGCTTCTGCACGTTTTTGAAAAATCAATACGTGAAGCGCAGACCCAGCGTGGCGCGATACCGGTCGTAGTCGTAATAGTCGCCGCGCGAACTGTTGCCCTCGCTGATCGACTGGCGGTATTCAATCGTGCCGAAGAACTGGAGGTAGCGGTTGAGGATGTAGGTGAGGCCCAACCGACCCGTGTAGATGTCGAGGTCGTAATCGTAGCTGGAGACGGCGGTATACTCGCGCCCCTCGCGGCGGTAGGCGATGTCGGCCGTCGCGTGGAGTTTGCCCTGCACCATGGCGTGCGCGATGCCCCACGAGAGGGAGTCGACGCGCTGGGAAGAGCCGAACTCGCGCTCCGTTGGCTGGAAGTAACTCGTCGCCAAGAGCATCGTCTTCCACGTGTCGGAGATGTTCCAGTTCGCGCTGAGGGTGTAGGTGAAGCCGTCGGAACTTTCACCGCCCTCGTCATACTCGTAAGTCGACCAACCGCCGAGGGCGCGGTAGGAAATGCGATCCGTCGCATACGATCCAAAGCCGACCTGCGCCGTGTAGCCACTCGATCCATCCGACTGCCCGTATTCGCGGTGGCTGTCATAGTAGTTGTTGTCGCGGTTCTCCTGCTTGTAGTCCTGATAGCTGCCGGCGATGATCAGATCCGTCCAACGCGAGAAGGCGTAGCCCAACTCCGCGCCAAGACCCCAACGGTTCCAACCGTAGAGGCCATAGCTCTGCTTTTGGTTGTTGTTGTTCTTGTAGTCGAGCCAGTAGTAGTTCGCGTTGATGTTGCCGTGGAAGCGATCGGTGATGCGCCGCTCCAAAACACCGGCGAACTTGAACTCCTGACGGTTGCGTGTGTATTCGTGGCCGATGCCGTCAACCAAGTCCTCCAAATCGTTCATGAACTGAAACTTCTCGGAGAGCATCAACGTCCAACCACGCTCGCCGGGAAGCGAGTTCATCCAGCGCAGCGTGACATCCTCGCCATAGGCGTGATAGTTGTGCCGACTCGACGACTGCTTCTTCGAATAGGCGTTATACTGGTAAAAGACGTTCGCCGTCGCCGTCCACTGCTCGGAGCGGTAATCAAGCGAAAGACCGGGGTTCACCACCCAGGCGACGTCGTCGCTGCCGTCTTTGCCACCATCGACATTCGAGTCATAGGAGGCGGAGATCGACAGATACGGCTTCAAGGTCATGCGCTCGCCGATCTTGATGCCGACGGGGCGATCCATCATCTCCGCGAAGGCGACGGAACCCGTGGCGGCGAACGCGACAAGGGCGATCTTCAGACGATTTGTCATGGTCATGAGATGTTCTCCTTATCCGAACGATGGATTAAAAACCGATGTATTGACCTTGGTAGCCATCAGGCTCGCTCGGAACAGGCTCAACCGGCGTCGGGATGAGCTCAATGTCGCGAACGCCCATGCCATAGTCGATGAACGGGTCGTTCGAGCGGTTGATGAGAGGCACACCCTCGACGACGTCGCCGAGCATCGACTCCAAGAGCTGGGGCCCCGCCAAGCGCAGGACGACGCGGTTCTCGGGGAGTTTCCCCGCGTGATCCACGTTGCCGAGGATGGGCTCGTAATCCTTCACCTGATTGACGCCCAAGGCGGCTGGAATCCACTCGGCGCGGGCGATGTTCTGCGAATCGGCGGGCAGCGTCGCGATGAGTTCGTCTGTCAAGCCGGGAATCGAGTCGTTCGACGCGCGCACGAGCATCAGCACCGCGAACGCCGAGCGCTCCGCGCCATTCTCCTCCGATGCGCAGCGGGCGTTGACCTCGCGCATGATGTTCTCGGCGATGCGCTTGAACTGCGCGTCCGAGACGGGGCGCGAGGGGTCGGCGTCCTTGTTGAGGAGGTCGGACGCGAAACGCTCGTTGATGACCGTCAGCGCGACTGGCGGAACGGTCGCGAAGACCTCCGCGATCATCTTCGTGCGGTTGCCCGCGCCCGCCGACGTGACCGCCGCGCGGTTGATGTTGAGGAACCGCGCCGTCTTCGCCTCCACGGAGCCCGGCATCTTCTCAATCGCCTCGTTCACCTCGCGGAGGAACGTGAGCTGGTCGGACGCCGACAGGGACTTGATCGTCGAGGCCATCTCGCTCGGCGACTGGATGCACGAGCCGATCTTGGCGCGCGCGTCCGCGAGGGGCATCTTGGCGGCCAAGGACACGGTGGCGACACACGCCGCCACAAGAGCGATCTTCAATCTCATTGCCTTCATCACCTGATCTCCTTATGTGTTAATACCACGTTTCTGGGACCCAAAGAACATCACCGGCGCGGAGAACCATGTCCTTGTCGGCGCGGCCATCCTTGCCGATTTCCTTCAAATTGACGTAGGTGCGCGTGATCTTGCCGTCCTCGTCGCACCGCGAGACTTGGATGGACGACTTGTCGGCGTAGGGCTTGACGCCGCCCGCCATCTGCAAAGCCTTCGTGACGGTGAGCTCCATCGTCGAGGGGATGTTGACGGGCCCCGGCGACGCGACCTCGCCCAAAACCGTCACCGTCCCCCACGGGCTCACGCCGCGCCCGTCAAAGGGCGCGAACGTGACGGAAATCTGCGGCTGGCGGTAGTAGTGCGAATACGCCTTGACGAGTTTCTGGCGGAACGCCTCCAAGGTGAGGCCGTCGCAAGCGACGGGCTCTTGCAGGAGAAGCGGCATCGTGACGTCGCCATTTTGGTCGACGAGCGTGTTGATGACGACGGGCGTCGACGCGGGCGTTCCCACCTGAATGATCAAGGCGACGCCGGGTCGGATGCGCCCGGCCTCCTGCCACGTCGGCACGACATCCGGCTCCTTCCCGTCGTGCAGGAACGATTTGCGCACCGCCTCGCATCCCACGAGAGACACGAGAGACAACAGAATGAGTAATTTAAATTTCAACATCTTT
>CAVEND010000032.1:0-8292 GCA_963616865.1 Faecalibacterium prausnitzii
ACGGCGAGAAGGGCAAGCACGCGCCCGAAGAGGAAGTCTCGGTCGAGGTCGACATCTGACCATCTTCGCCGTGGCGGAGGGGCATTTCCACGCTCTTGACAGATGAGGCTCGAATAGGATATAATATCCGCCAATTGTTCGGAGCGTAGCGCAGTCTGGTAGCGCGTTTGCTTCGGGAGCAAAAGGTCGAGGGTTCAAATCCCTCCGCTCCGACCAGTCCCGACACACCCCTGAAAGCGTTCGCAAGCACTTGCTTTCGGCGGTGATTTTTAGGATAATATACCCCTATGACTGAAAACCATTGGCTCAAGACACAGGCCGATAAAGTGCGAAAGGCTGATTACATCGATCCGGCTCTTTATCGGAAGTATGGCGTGAAGCGCGGCTTGCGGAACGACAACGGAACAGGCGTCCTCGTCGGGCTGACGACCATTGGCAACGTTCACGGCTACATGATGGACGAAGGGGAGCGCACGGCGATCCCCGGCGAGCTCTTCTACCGTGGCATCAACGTCAAGGACATCGTCCGCGCCGACCGCCGCGAGCACCGCTTCGGCTACGAGGAGGCGGCGTATCTCCTGCTCTTCGGGGAACTGCCGACCTCGCGCGAGCTCGTCGATTGGAAGCGGCGCATCGGCTCGTGCCGCCGCCTCTCGGATGGCTTCAAGGAGAACGCCATCATGAAGCACCCGCCGAAGGATCTCATGAACGGCCTCGCGCGCGCGACGCTCTTCGCCTACGCCTTCGACGAGGAGAGCAACCCGGACGACCTCTCCATCGAGCGGTGCCTCGCGCAGTCGATCAGCCTCATCGGCGGCATGCCGACCATCGCCGCCTACGCCTACCAGGCGAAGAAGCACTACCACGACAACGGCTCGCTCATGATCCGCAACCCCGACGCGCAGAAGTCGACGGCCGAGAACATCCTCCTGCTCGTGCGCGACGACGGCCGCTACACGAAGCTGGAGGCCGAGATCCTGGACTTGGCGCTCATCCTCCACGCGGAGCACGGCGGCGGCAACAACTCCGCGTTCACGACGCACGTCGTCACCTCGTCGCACTCCGACATCTACTCGTCCATCGCCGCGTCCATCCTCTCCCTGAAGGGCGCGCGCCACGGCGGGGCGAACCTCCGCGTCATGCGGCAGATGGACGAGATGCGCGAGAAGGTCAAGGACTGGGACAACGACGACGAGGTCGCCGCCTATTTGGAGCGCATCGCCGACAAGAAGGCCGGCGACGGGACGGGCCTCATCTACGGCCTCGGCCACGCCGTCTACACGATCTCCGACCCCCGCGCCGTCATGCTCAAGGAGAAGGCGCGCGCGCTCGCCCGCGAGAAGGGGCGCGAGGACGAGCTGCGGCTCTTCGAGCAGGTCGAGAAGATCGGGCCCGCCGTCGTCAAGGCGCGTCACGCCCGCGCCGAGGACGTCTGCGCGAACGTGGATCTCTACTCCGGGCTCGTCTACGACATGCTGGGCATCCCCCGCGACCTCTACACGCCCCTCTTCGCCGTGGCGCGGTGCGTCTCGTGGTGCGCCCACCGCATGGAGGAGCTCGTCAACCCCGGGCCCATCATCCGCCCCGCCTACAAGCCGATCTACCACCCACGGGCGTATGTGCCGCTCGCGAAGCGCAAAGCCGCGCGATGAAAACAGTCTCCATCGTCGTTCCCGTCTTCAACGAAGAGCCGTGCGTCCACGGTTTCTGCGAGGCCGTCTTCGCGCTGTCGCTCGACTGCGCGTTGGAGGTCGTCTTCGTTGACGACGGCTCGACCGACGGAACGCTCGCCCGCGTCAAGGAACGCGCGGCGGCCGACCCCCGCGTCCGCTTCGTGAGTTTCTCGCGGAACTTCGGCAAGGAGGCCGCCCTCGTCGCGGGTCTCCGCCACGCGACGGGCGATTTCGTCGTCACGATGGACGTCGACCTCCAGCACGACCCGAATTTGCTCAAGCCGATGTTGGAAGCGTTGACGGTGGAGGGCTACGATTCGGCGGCCGCCTGCCGCACGACGCGCCGGGGCGAGCCCGCCGTCCGCAGTTGGTTCGCGCACCGCTTCTACGCGCTCATGAACCGCTACTCCGACGTCGCCCTCAAGGACGGGGCGATGGACTACCGCATGATGACGCGCCCCGTCGTGGAGGCCGTCCTCTCGCTCAAGGAGTCCAACCGCTTCACGAAGGGCATCTACGAGTGGGTCGGCTTTCGGACGAAGTGGATCGCGTGCGAAAACCTGCCTCGGACGGCGGGCGCGTCCAAGTGGAACGTCCTCTCGCTTTTCGCCTACTCCCTGCGCGGCATCCTCGCGTTCTCGACGGCGCCCTTAAGCCTCGCGTCGCTCCTCGGCTTTTTGACGACGTGCGCCGCGTTCGCGTATCTCATCTGGGTGATGGCGAAGTGGATCATTCTCGGCGACCCCGTGAGCGGCTGGCCGACGCTCGTGTGCCTCATCCTCTTTTTGGGCGGCCTGCAGTTGTTCGTCATCGGCATCCTCGGCCTTTACCTCGCGGGCGTCTTCCGCGAGACGAAGGCGCGGCCGCTTTACTTCATCCGGGAGCAGCGGTAAATGCCCACCTACGTCTACGAGGCACGGGAGAGGACAAAGGCGCGGGCGTGTTGCCGCGACGGCTTCGAGGTCGTCCAGCACTTGGACGAGAAGCCCCTGACGGCGTGCCCGACGTGCGGGGCGGCGGTCTTCCGCGTCATCCAGGCGCCGGGGTTGGGACATTCCAAGACGGATTTAAATTACCGCGCCAAGCGGGCGGGCTTCCACGCCATGAAGCGCGTCGGGCGCGGCGAATACGAAAAACTTTACTAAAGGAGTGTTGGAAAATGAAGAGCGTTTTTCTCGCGGGTCTCGGAGTCGCCTTGTGCGCGTGGCCGTCGTTCGGCACGACGGTGCGTCTCGTCTACGGCAAGAACTGGCAGCGGGCGGGGCGCGATGTCGCGAAGACCCTCCAGTCGCAGGCGTGGAAGAGCCTCGCGAAGTCCGCGTATCAAGTCGAGCTCGTCGATGAGGAGGATCGCCCCGACAACTCCAAGAACCTCGGCAGCCGCAAGCTCCCCTGCATCTTCGTCCTCGACGACCGCTCGCGCTGCTACTGCGTCATCGACAACGTGCCGTATCAGGCGTCGGCGGAGTGGATCTTCCGCCAGGTGAGCCGCGTGACGGCCAAACGCGCGGAGATCGAGAAGAAGTATGGCACGGACACGGCCGAGGGGTGCGGGCAGCTCATGTTCGCGATGGAGCGGTATGTGGGCGGCCCGAAGCGCGTCATCTCCAAGGGCTTCTACGACGACATCTACGCGAAACTCCGCCAGCTCGACCCGGAGGACAAGACGGGGTGGCTCCGCCACTTCACGATGCCGTTCACCGACCACGAGGGGCGCGCGCGGACGTGCAGCAACTCCGACGGCTTGGAGATCGTCGAGGAGGCGACGTGGTATCGCAAGAACGGCAAGGTCTACGACGGCGAGAAGTTCGTCGAGGAGCAGCGCAAGCTGCCCGCGAAGCACCTGACGCTGGAGCAGAAGCAGTCGCTTTTGATGGCGAAGTTCGCGCTCTACGCGCCCGACGACATGAACAGGCCGTGGACGAGCGAGAAGAAGGGCGAGATGACAGCGTTGCTCAAACGCATCGCCGAGGCGGGCGAGGAGACGCTTTGGGGGACGGCCGCCGTCGGTTGGCTCGCCTCCCCGGCGTTCGGCGAGCCGCCGCTCTCGACCTACTGGGGCTGGCGCAAGGGCGACTTCCCGGCGGGCAAGTTCTCGACGGAGGTGAAATACGGCGTCACGCACGCCTTCCCCCTGCCCGGCGACTACACAATCGAGTTTGAGCGCACGGGCGGCGCACAGGTGACGGTCGAGTCCGTCACGCTCTACCGAGGCAAGGAGGAGGTCGAGACGCTGAAGCCGCCGTTTGAGGTCAAGATCGACCGCGCCCACGCGGGGAGACTCACGAAGATGGTCGTCCACGGGACGTCGGGCGGCGAGTCCGAGGGGCGCATCAACATCAAGCGCAAGGTTCTGAAGCCCCGGAAGGAGGCGAAATGATCGAGAGCGTCTTCTTCCGCGACCTCGCCATCCTGATGGCCGTCGCGGGCTTGACGGCCGCCATCTTCTCGCGGCTCGGCTGGCCGAAGGTCTTGGGCTACATCCTCGCGGGCGTCGTCATGAGCAAGGACACGTGGGGCGGCTCCTTCCTCATCGACCCCGACTCCACGCAAGTCGTCGGGCAGCTCGGCGTCATCTTCCTCATGTTCGGCATGGGGCTTTCCTTCTCGCCACGCGAGATGAAGAGCGTCCGCACGGTCGTGTTGCCGTCGGCCGTCGTCGACGCCTTCGTCATGATCGCGCTCGGCTATTTCGTCGGCACGCGCGTCCTCCACTGGGGGATCGTCCCCTCGTTCTTCCTCGGCGTCGCGATCTGCGACTCGGCGACGACGCTGCTCGCGAAGGTCATTGACGAGATGGGCTGGGGCAAGCGTCCGTTCGCCCGCTACGTGCTGGGCACCTCCGTGTGCGAGGACATCATCTGCGTCGGCGCGATCGCCGTGGCGACGGGCTTCGCGAAATCGGGGAGCATGTCGGCGGGGGCGTTCTTCCAGTCGCTCGGCGGGCTGGGGCTCTTCTTCCTCTCGGTGCTCGTCTTCGGCTTCATCCTCGTGCCGCGCCTGCTCAAATCCGTGGGCAAGCGCAAGGACGACGAGGCTCTCGTGCTGACGCTTTTGGGGTGCTGCTTCTTGATCTCGTTCTTCGCCTACAAGTATGAGTTCTCGCTCGCGCTCGGCGCGTTCCTCGTCGGGATCATCGGCGGCTCCAGCGACGTCCGCGACCGCCTCGCCACGCTCGTCGATCCCCTCAAATCCATGTTCTCCGCCGTCTTCTTCATCTCCATCGGGCTGTTGGTGAACCCCCGCGACATGATGACCTACTTCCCGCAGATCCTGCTCGTCTCGGGCGTCGTCATCGGCGGCAAGCTCGTCAACAACCTCTTCATGTCCATCGCGACGGGAACGACGCTCAAAACCGCCGTCCAAAACAGCTTCTCGCTCGCGCAGATCGGCGAGTTCGCGTTCATGACGGCGATCCTCTACAAGGGGATGAGTTCGGACTCGACGCCCGCGTTCTTCCCCATCGCCATCGGGGCCTCGCTCCTGACGACGCTCCTCAATCCGCTCATGATCCGCCTCTCCGAGCCCGTCGGGAATTGGCTGGAGGGCGCGCTCTCGACGCGCGTCCTCGCCGGGCTTTCGACGTATCAGGCGTGGGTGCAGAAACTCAACGCCGAAAAGGACTCGGAGTTCCGGCGGCGGGCGAGCTCCGACCTCACGCACCTGTGCGTCTACGCGGCGCTCCTCTTCGCCGTCTTCACGCTCGTGCTGCAGCTCTACCGCTTCGACTACTCGGCGTTCTCCGCGTTCTTCGAGCGCAACGACCGGCTCTTCTTCTTCATCGTCGCGAACGTCTTTTTCGCCGCGTTCCTGCCGCTCATCCACAAGTCGGCGCGGTCGCTGGGCGGCTACGTGGCGAACGTCATCATGGGCAAGAACGTCGCCGAGCGGATCGTCCCCATGCGCCGTCTCATCAAGACCGTCGTCATGGTCGTATGCTTCCTGCCGTTCCTCTTCGAGTGGGAAATGCTCGTCCTCACGCACCTGCCGTCGAACGGCGTGGCGCTCGCCGTCGTCGCGCTGACGCTCGTCGCGGCCGTCGTGGGCTGGCGGTTCTTCCGCCGGACCGGCTCCAAGGCCATCGACTGCTTCAACGAGGCGCTCACCGCCGAGGAACGCCGCCAGGAACTTGAGAAGACGATGACGATCACCGTCCCCGACGGCGCGATCCACCGCCTGACGCTGACCGCCGACTCGCCCGCCGTCGGCGGCACCGTCGTCTCCATGAACATCCGCGCCAAGACGGGGGCCTCCATCGTCTCGGTCGAGCGCGGCGGCGTCCTCACGCGCAACATCGGCCCGGAGTGGGAGTTCGCGCCCGGCGACACGCTCGTCGCCATCGGCGACGCGCACCAACTCGCCGCGCTCAAGGACTTGCTCGGGGTGACGGCATGAGGCGAGCTCGCCTCCCCGCCGTCCTCCTCCTCGCCCTGGCCGCGCTTGCCGCGCAACTGTTCCTCCGCGCGCGCCGCGCCGCCGAAACGCCGTTTTGGAGCGAGGGCGCGTTCGCCGTCCTCGGCGGCTTGCGCTCCATCGTCTCCGAGGTCGTCTGGTTCCGCGCCGACCAACTTCAGGCGGAAGGGCGGTATGTGGAACTTTCCCTGCTCGCCTCGACGTTGACGGCGATGGAGCCGCACACGCCGGAGATTTGGTCTTACGCCTCGTGGAACCTCGCCTACAACGTCTCGGTCATGATGTCGAGCGACGAAGACCGCTGGCGGTGGGTCATGGCGGGGATCGAACTCCTGCGCGACAAGGGGCTTCCGCTCAACCCCGGGGACCCCGAACTCTGCGGGGAACTCGCGTGCCTCTTCGAGCTCAAAATCGCCGCGACCATCGACGCGTCCGCGCCGCGCTACCGCGAATTCTGGGCCGCGCTCGTCCGCGATGTCGCCGCGCGGGGGGCGTGGGAGGAGTTGAGGATGGATCGGGAGAAAATGCGCGAGATCGAGGCGGCGACGGGCTTCAACGACTGGGAGGACGCGGCCTTGTCGGCGATCTACTGGGCCTCGGAGGGGCTTGAAAAAGCGGAGGGGCCCCTGCGCCGCCGGCTCCTCATGATCTACCGCCAGTCGGAAACGATCTATCGCAAGAATCACGCGACTTTGATATAATACTCTTTCTCTTTTCAAGGAAGGTTTTTTTCTATGATTCTGCTTTTGGGAACACCCGCATTTTCGCCATTCCGCCTCGACGCTCTCCGGGAGACGCTCGGGCGCGTCAATCCCGACTTCAGGACGCTCGACATCGACGCGCGTTGGGTCTACGCGCTTCAGACGCAGGGCGCGGCGGAGCAAGACCTCGCGCGCGCCGCGACGCTCCTCAACGCGACGGGCGCGTGCGACGGGGCGGACTTCTTCGTCTTCCCGCGCAAGGGGACGATCTCCCCGTGGTCAACGAAGGCGACGGATATCTTCCGGAACTGCGGCCTCAAATCGATCTTGCGTGTCGAGCGCGGCATTCGCTTCCTCATTGGAGCGGCTCGGCCTCACGCCCCTCACGACCCTAACGAACAAGCCCAGCCCGTCACCCTCCCCCCGGCGGCGCTCGCCGCGCTCCACGACAAGATGACCGAGGGTGTCTACGCTTCGGTGGACGACCTCTTCGCGGCGGACGAGCCGCGTGAGGGGCGCACCTACGATGTCCTCAAAAAAGGCGTTCAGGCCGTCCGCGAGGCGAACGAGGAAATGGGGCTTGCCATTTCCAATGAGGAGCTCAAATACCTCGCCGCGAGTTTCAAGGCCGCCAAGCGCAACCCGACGGACACGGAGCTGACGATGTTCGGGCAAGTCAACTCCGAGCATTGCCGCCACAAGATCTTCGGCGCGGAGTTTGTGATCGGCGGAAAGAAAATGCCGCACTCGCTCTTCGGCATGATCAAGAACACGCACAAGAAGCGTCCCCAGGACACGCTCTCGGCCTACAAGGACAACTCGGCCGTCATCCGTGGGTTCAAGACGGACATCTTTTCCATCGACGCGAAGACGTCGGACTACACCTTCAAGAAGGACGACCTCGACATCCTCATGAAGGTCGAGACGCACAACCACCCGACGGCGATCTCGCCGTTTCCCGGCGCGGCGACGGGCGTGGGCGGCGAGATCCGCGACGAGGCGGCGACGGGCTCCGGCTCGCGCACGGTCGCGGGCATCTGCGGCTTCATGGTCTCCAACTTGCGCATCCCCTACTTCCCGCAGCCGTGGGAGCGTCTTTACGCGGACTTCCCGACGCGGCTCGCGACGCCGCTTCAGATCATGACGGAAGGGCCCATCGGCGGCGCGACCTTCGGCAACGAGTTCGGCCGTCCGCAGCTCTGCGGCTTTTTCCGCACGCTGGAGACCGAGGAGGCGGGCGCGTTGCGCGGCTACCACAAGCCCATCATGCTCGCGGGCGGCATGGGTGTCATCCGTGAAAGCCAGATCGAGAAGAAGCCCGTCACGCCGGGGGCCCTCATCGTCCAGATCGGCGGCCCCGCCATGCGCATCGGCTTGGGCGGCGGCGCGGCGTCCTCGATGATGACCGGCACGAACTCGGAGGATCTCGACTTCAACTCCGTCCAGCGCGGCAACGCCGAGATGCAACGCCGCTGCCAGGGCGTCATCGACGCGTGCGCGTCGCT
>CAVEND010000033.1:0-8229 GCA_963616865.1 Faecalibacterium prausnitzii
GCCTTCTCCCACGTGAAGTCGATGTCGGTCGCCGGGTCGTGCGAGAGGTCGGCGTATTTGACGGCCCCGATGCCGATCTGCGAGGCGACCGCGCGGTCGAGTCCGCGCTCCTTGACGATCTCGTAGGCGCGGCGCTCCGCCTCGGCGAGGAGCTCGTCGAGCTTGATGAGGTTCCCCTCCCGCGTCGAGATGGCGCGGCCTTGGTAGGTCATGAGGCCAAAGGGAACGTGGACGAGCTGGACGTCCTTGTGCCCCATGAGCCGCGCAATCGTGAACCACTGCGCGAAGTGGAGTTTCTGCCGCGCATCCGTCACGTAGACGATCCGCTCCGGGTGATACTCCTCCTCGCGGCTCTCGACGCACGCCAAGTCGCTCGTCGTGTAGTTGTAGCCGCCGTCGGACTTGCGGACGATGGCGACGCCGAGGTTCTCCTTCTCCAAGTTGACGACGAGCGCACCCTCGGACTCGACGGCAAGCCCCATCTCTTGAAGCCGTTTGACGACACCGGGCATCTTGTCGTTGTAGAACGACTCGCCGCGATACGTGTCAAACGAGACGCCGAGTTTCTTGTAGATGCGCTCGAACTCGCCGATGGAAATGTCGATGAACTTCCGCCAGAGCGCGAGGTGCTCTTTCTCGCCCTGCTGGAGGAGGACGAGCTCGCGCTTGCAGTCCTCCTTCCACACGCCGTCCGCCTCCTTGGCCTTCGCCGCCGAGAGGACGTAGCACTTCTCCAGCGCGGCGACGGTGAGGTTGTCGCGCTCCTCCTGCGTGAGCAACTCGCGGTAGCCCTTGATGAGGATGCCGAACTGCGTCCCCCAGTCGCCGAGGTGGTTGTCGGCGATGACCGTGTAGCCGAGCGCGAGGAAGAGGCGTTTGATCGCGTCGCCGATGACGGTCGAGCGGATGTGGCCGATGTGCATCTGCTTGGCCGCGTTGGGCGAGGAGTAGTCGATGACGACCTTCCGCCCCGCGCCGACTTGCGCGACACCAAGATGCGCCGACTCGTCGAGCGCACCCAAACGCGACGCGAGCCACCCGTGCGAGACGGTGAGGTTGAGGAACCCGGGCCCCGCCACGTCGACTTTCTCGAACGCCTCGCAGCCTTTGAGTTCCTCGGCGATTTTCATGCCCGCCTCACGCGGGTTGAGGCGCATCGCCTTCGCGAGCCGCAACGCCTCGTTGCATTGGTAGTCGCCGAACTTCGCGTCGCTCGCGGGCACGACGCGCAATTGGGAAGCGTCCCACTCCGGGAACGCGCGGCCGCACGCCTCTTTGACAAGTGTCGTCAGATCCACAGTCACCTTTCCGCCGACTCCGCCAGGGGGAGCAGGCTTTTTTCAAGCGTCCCCGCCGCCTGCGCGAGGAGAAGCCCGTAGTTGACAATCGGCACGCGCCGCTCGCGGCACAAGCCGATCCGCCGCCGCATTTCGCGGGCGGAGAGCATGCACCCGCCGCATTGGACGACGAGCGCGAACGAGTCGTCGAGCGGGAAGTCCGACGACGACGAGAAAACGAAATCAAAGGTGGCCTGCGGCGCGATCTTTTTGAGAGCCTTCGGGATCTTCACCGTGCCAATGTCGTTGCACTGGCGGTGGTGGGCGCACCCCTCCGCGACGAGGACACGCACGTTCCCCGTGAGCGACCGCGCCGCGTCAACACCCGCGAGGAAGGCGCGTAAGTCGCCCTTCTGCCGCGCAAAGAGAATCGAGAACGAGGTGAGTTCCGCTTTGGGAAAGCGATCCACGACACGCGACACCTCGGCAAACGCCTGCGAGTCCGTGACGACGAGCGACGCGCCGTCGAGAGCCGTCAAAAGCCCTTCCAACTCGCTCGGCTGGACGACGCTCACGCTTGCGTGGCGGTCGAGGGCGTCGCGGATGACTTGCACTTGCGGCAAAATGAGCCGCCCCTTGGGTGCGCTCTCGTCGATGGGGCAGACGCAAACGAGGTGCCGCGCCGTGAGGTCGATCCCCTCCAACAGCGTCGGCTCAGGCCCGGAGAGGCGGAGCGCGGCGATCCGCTCTTTCAGCGTCTCGGCCGTCTCGTCGCGGAAGTGTTCCAAAAGAATGGTGCCGTGCGCTTTCGCGGCCGCGAGGACGCGGCCGTCCACGGGGTCGGGGTTGGGGCAGGAGCGCGCGCACGCATGAACCCAAACGGCGACATCGGCCGTCGCGAGAACTTTGAGCGACTTCTCGACGCGAAGCCGCCCCACCTCGCCCTCGTCGTCAAGGCCGGCCGTGTCGGTGACGAGGCAGGGCCCCAAGGGCAGGATCTCCATCGCCTTGGAGACGGGATCGGTCGTCGTGCCGGGGCAGTCGCTCACAATCGCGAGCGGCTGGTTGGTGAGCGCGTTCACGAGCGTGGACTTGCCCGCGTTCCGCAAGCCGAAGAACGCGATGGAGATGCGGTTGGCGCGTGGCGTTTCGTTCAAGTCTGACATGGCTGGGAAGAGGCGGCGTCGAAGGAGTTGAAAGTGTTCATCGCCGCGTCGACGCCCTTTTCGACGAGCAAACGCACGGCCTCGGCGGCGGCCTTGACGAGCGCGTCGGCGAGGGGACGCGCAGACGGCGGGAACGCGCCGAGGACGTGGCCGATGACGTTCGACTTGTCCTTGCCCACGCCGAGTTTCACACGCGCGAACGCATCCGTTCCCAACCGCTCGATGACGTTGCGGACGCCGTTGTGGCCGCCGCACGAGCCGCCCACGCGGATGCGGAGCCGCCCCAAGGCCATGTCGATGTCGTCGTGGACGACGACGAGGTCGGACGGCTTTCCGTTGTTGTATTTGAGGAGCGGCGCGACCGCCTCCCCGGAGAGGTTCATGAAGGTCTGGGGCTTCGCCAAGAGAACCGTCTCGCCGCCGAGGGACACGCGGGCGAGGAGGCTCTTGAAGGCGCGTTTCTCCTCCCATTGCACGCCCGCCGCGTCCGCGAGGAGGTCAACGACCTCGAAGCCGACGGAATGCGGCGTGTTGCGATAGGCGGAACCGGGGTTCCCAAGACCGACGACGAGGCGCATTTTCCTTTCCTTGTCAGTGCCCCGTGAACTGCCCCATCGCGAGAATCGTCCGCGTCTCCTCGTGATAGACGAAAAAGAGGAACGGGCGGTTGAAGACGAGGCGCTTGACGTCCGGCGTGAGCGCGATAACCTCGTCGTCGCGCTTCTTCTGAAGCGGCTGCTCGTCCCACGCGTGCTCGGCGAGCGTGAAGCGCGTCCACTGGATCATTTCGTGCGGGCTCATGTTGTCCGAGAGGAGGACGAGCGACGAGAGCGGAATCTGGAAGTAGGAGAAAATCCCCTGCATGTCCGTCTTGGAGAGGATGTCGAAACGCGGCAGGACGAGGGCGCACGGGCTCAACCGCGCCTCCGTGGCCTCCGGCCCGGTCAGGGCGAGGAGAAGC
This sequence comes from Faecalibacterium prausnitzii, assembly GCA_963616865.1. Lineage (GTDB taxonomy): Bacteria > Verrucomicrobiota > Kiritimatiellia > RFP12 > UBA1067 > UBA1067. Next base: position 3,405 of record CAVEND010000033.1, read on the forward strand.
TTGACGCGCTCGCCCGTCATCGCCTTGCGCGCGTCGGCGAGCGTCGTCCCCTCACGCGGCAAGAGGGCGTAGAACGAGCAGTTCCCCTTGAGGGGCAGTTTCAGGAACGTCCCCTCCGCCTCCTCCCACGTCGCGGCGGCGCGGACGTCCGACATGAACGAGGTGAGAACGCTGTCCGCCGGGCCGTTCGAGTAAAAGGCGAGCGTCCGCGTGTTGTCCGTCGGGAACGGATCGCGCCACGCGACGCGCACGGACGCGAGGTCGTAGAGCGAATACTTGTTGAGCGAGGGGTCGATGGAGGAGATCTCGAACGACTCCATCTGCCCGGCGACCGTGGCGCGGAACCAGGCCTCCGCCCCCTCCGGGGGAACGAGGCGCATCACCTCCGCGCCATACTCGCGCTCCAAGTGGAGGCGGTGGTTCATGTTCGCCTCTTGGATGCGCGGGATGCAGAACCCACGCGCCGAGAGGAAGGAGAAGCCGTCCGCCGGCGTGTGGAGCGTGGCGAGAAGCGGGCGGTAGAGCGACGGGAAGCCGAAGAGGACGTCCATCTTCTCGGCGACGTTCGCCTTCGGGATCGTCGCGAGGGACTCGGCCATCAGCACGCAGTCGGCCTCGAAGGAGACGGGCGAGAAGACGAAGTTCTTCGCGTAGGACGCGGGCGTGGAACGGTTGAACGATTCCGTCTCAAAGAGCGCGTGCTCGATGCCGAAGAGGGGCAGACACGCGACGCCAACAAGGGCGAGCAGGGTTTTCTTCATTTTCACTTTACCTCCCGTCCGCGAGGCGCTCCGCCAGACGCGGCGGAAGCCCCGCCTTGACGATGCGCTCCTGCGCGGCCTTGACATCATACGCGACACGGCGGAAATGGACGAAATGGTCTTTGGGCGAGTAGAGGGCGTAGGCCGCGCGCGGGTCGCCGTCACGCGGCTGGCCGACCGAGCCGACGTTGATGAAATACTTTCGCCCCATGGGCATCTCGAAATCCTGCGCGTCGATCCGGTAGACGGCCGAGAGCTGCTTCTCGTAGATCATCGGGCAGTGCGTGTGCCCGTGGAAGCAGAGCGGCGTCTTTTGGTTGGCGAAGTTGGCCTCGGCCTGCAAATGGTCGAAGACGTAGCCGAACGACGCGGGGTTGTCGAGCGTCGCGTGGACGAGCGTGACGCCCATCCTGACGATGGAGAAGGGAAGCGCGGCGAGCCACGCGCCCTCCTCGTCCGAGAGCTGCTCGCGCGTCCACTTGATGCCCGCCGCCGCGATGGGGTTGAAGTCGTCGAGGCGGAGCGTCTTGGAGACGTAGTAGTCGTGGTTGCCCATCACGACGGGACAGCCCAAGTCGCGGACGATCTTCAGGCACTCGCGCGGGCAGGCGTTGTAGCCCACGACATCGCCCGTGCAGAGGAAGTCCGTCACGCCCTCGGCGCGGCAGTCCGCGAGAACGGCCTCAAGCGCGTCGAGGTTCGCGTGGATGTCACCGATGATGGCGAAGAGTTTGTCCATTGACCTTTACTTCAAAAGTTTGGACGCGACGAGGAGGTCGTCCGGCACCGTCACCTTGATGTTGGGGGAGAGCGTCTCGACGATCTTGACCGTCCCGCCGGCGCGTTCGATGACCTGGCAGTCGTCCGTCACCTCGGTCTTCGGCGGCAGCTTCCGATACGCCGCGCGGAGTTCCGAGATGTTGAAGGCCTGCGGCGTCTGCACCGCCCACAGATGCTCGCGGGGAACGGTCGCGGTGACGACAGAGCCCTTCGCGCAGTTCTTCAAGGTGTCCGTGACGGGGCGACCCACCGTCGCGGCCGTGTTCGGGGCGACGGGCGCGAGGACGGCCGCGATCATGTCGGGCGTCACGCACGGCCGCGCCGCGTCGTGGATGACGACGAATCGCGTCTCGGGGTCGCACGCGGCGAGACCCGCGAGGACGGACTCCTGACGCTTCGCGCCGCCGGGGACGATCTTCTCGATCTTCGAGATGCCGAACATCTTGACGACGGCCTTCGAGGCGACGACTTGCTCCTTGCGGACGACGAGGACGATGCGGTCGATCTTCGGGGATTTCTCGAACGCGAGGAGGCTCCACGCCAGCACGGGCTTGTTGACGAGCGAGAGGAACGCCTTGTCGACGCTCGCGCCCATGCGCGTCGAGCGTCCGCCCGCGAGAAGAATGGCCGTTGTCATGTTCGTCGTCTCCTTATTTTTGTCCGCAGCACTTCTTGAATTTCTTGCCGGACCCGCAGGGACACGGGTCGTTGCGCCCGACGGTGTGCGCCGGGTGTCCGCCCTCGCCAAGGGCGGGGGCGGGCGCGGCCTTCATCAGCTCGGCGAAGACGTCGCCCATCGTCCGGGGCTTGGGGGCTTGCGGCGCCTGTTCCCCCTCATCGCCGTCGAACTCGGCGGCGTTCGTCCGCATCTGCGGCATCCGGCGGAGCGTCGCTTGGATGCGCGAGGCCGTCGCGCACCTGAAGAGGCTCGTCGAGACCTTCGACTTGATCGCGCCCATGAGCGACTCGAACATCTCGAACGCCTCCTTCTTATACTCGATGAGGGGGTCGCGCTGGCCGTAGGCGCGGAGGTTCACGCCCGTGCGGAGGTCGTCCATCGCCCGCAGGTAGTCCTGCCACTCGCGGTCGATGACTTGCAGGAACACGGCGCGTTCCATGTGGGGCAGCACCGCCTGATCCTCGCTCGCGCACTTCGCCTCGTAGGCGGCCTCGACACGCGCCATAACCATGTCGGCGGCGGCCTCGGGGTTGCCGACGTGCGGGGCGAGCTCCTCCGCCGTGACGGTGATCGGGAAGGTCATCGTCAGGAACGCGACGAAGTCGTTCCCCTTCGGGTCCCTCGCGTCGGCGAGAGCTTTCTCGGCCTGCGTGAGAACGAGGTCGTTCATGACGTCGAGGATGAGGCGGTGAACCTCCTCCGGCGAACCTTTGAGGACGCGGCCGCGCAGCTCGTAGACGACGGAACGCTGCTTGTTCATGACGTCATCGTATTCGAGCGTCCGCTTGCGGACGGCGAAGTGCTGCTGCTCGACGCGCCGCTGGGCGGTCTCGACGGAGCGGTTGAGCCACTTGTGCTCCATGACCTCGCCCTCCTTGAGGCCGAGGCGCTGCATGATGCCGGAGATGCGCTGCGAGCCAAAGAGGCGCATGAGCTTGTCTTCGAGCGAGATGAAGAACTGCGAGCTGCCGGGGTCGCCCTGACGCGAGCAGCGGCCGCGCAACTGGCGGTCGATGCGCCGCGACTCGTGCCGCTCCGAGCCGATGACGTGGAGGCCGCCCACTTCCGCGACGCCCTCGCCCAACTTGATGTCCGTGCCGCGCCCGGCCATGTTCGTCGCGATGGTGACGGCGCCCTTCTGCCCCGCCAAGGCGACGATCTCCGCCTCGCGCGCGTGGTTCTTCGCGTTGAGGACTTCGTGGGGGATGCGCGCGATTTTGAGCATCCGCGAGAGGACCTCCGAGGTCGCGACCTCGACCGTGCCGAGGAGGATGGGCTGGCCCTTCGCGTGCCGCCGCTCGACGTCGGCGATGATCGCCTTGAACTTCTCGCGGGCGGTGCGGTAGATCTGGTCGTTGCCGTCCACGCGGTTGACGGGGCGGTTCGTCGGGATGGAAACGACGTCGAGCTTGTAGATGTCGCGGAACTCGCGCGCCTCCGTCTCGGCCGTGCCGGTCATGCCGGCGAGCTTCTCGTAGAGGCGGAAGTAGTTCTGGATCGTGATCGTCGCGAGCGTCTGCGACTCCTTCTCGATCTCGACGCCCTCCTTGGCCTCGACGGCCTGGTGGAGGCCGTCCGACCAGCGGCGGCCGGGGAGGACGCGCCCCGTGAACTCGTCCACGATGTAGACGTGGTTGTCCTGAACGACATACTCGACGTCCTTCTCGTAGAGGCAGTAGGCGCGGAGGAGCTGGTCGACGACGTGGACGCGGTCGGACTTCTCGGCGAACGCGGCCTGCGTGGCGCGGCGGCGGTCGAGGCGCTCGGCCTCGGAGAGGGAACTGTCGCCGTCGATCTCGGACATCTGCGCGGCGAGGTCGGGGAGGACGAACATCTGCGGGTCCCGCGGGCAGATCTTCTCGCAGCCCTTGTCGGTCAGGGCGACCTCGCGCGTCCGCTCGTCGATGGTGAAGTAGAGTTGCTCCTTCAGCTCCCGCGCGTGTTCCTTATACATTTCGGAGAGGAACTGCATCTCCACGTCCTCGTGGTGCTTGCGCAGCTGCGGGTCCTCCATCATGTGGCGGAACTGCTTGTGGCGCGGCATCGAGTGGTAGACTTGGTAGATGCGATCCTTGAACGCGGCGACGTCGCCCGCGTCAATCGCCTTCTTCGCCTCCAAGATCAAGTCGTTGCACTGCGCGGTCTGGACGCGGACGATGGCCGCGACGAGCGGGTTGAGCTCGACGTAGACGTGCGCCGTCGAGATCGTCGCGGGGCCGGAGATGATCAGCGGCGTCCGCGCCTCGTCGATGAGGATCGAGTCCACCTCGTCGACGATGGCGAAGTGGTGGCCGTTCTGGACGACCTGCGAGGGGTCCTGCGCCATGCCGTTGTCGCGAAGGTAGTCGAAGCCGAACTCCGAGTTCGTGCCGTAGGTGATGTCGCAGGCGTATTGCTGGCGACGCTCCTCGGAGTCCATCGAGTTCTGGATGCAGCCGACGGTGAGGCCGAGGTAGCGGTAGAGGTGGCCCATCCACGCGGCGTCGCGGCGGGCGAGGTAGTCGTTGACGGTGACGAGCTGGACGTTCTTCCCGGAGAGGGCGTTGAGGTAGAGCGGGAGCGTCGCGACGAGCGTCTTGCCCTCGCCCGTCTGCATTTCGGCGAT
>CAVEND010000034.1:0-8210 GCA_963616865.1 Faecalibacterium prausnitzii
CGCTCCAATGACTTCGCCCATGTTGTTTCCTTGCTTTGTAAATGAATGATTTTAAGATTATACCAAAAACCCACCCGTTAGGAAATGGGGAAAAGTCAGAACATGAGAGCATTCCCAAGACGGAGGGCGAGGGAGGCGCAGGCGACGGCGTCGTAGAGCGCGTCGTGCCACGTGCGGCCTTCCATCTGCGGCACGCAGCCGAGCGCGGCGCACACGTCGCATAGGGCGAAGGATTTGAGGCGCGGAAACCTCGCCTTCGCGAGTTTCAGCGTGTCCACCCAAGGCCCCCACGTCGTCAACGGCGCCGTCCGCGTCAGGATCGTCCGCTCGCACGCGATGTTGTGTGCGACAAGTCGCTCGCGGATGAGGAGCGGCGACCAGTCCGGGAACGAGTCCAAGAGCGACCGCTCGCGGAAGAAAAACTCGCGTGTCTCGACGATCTCGCCCCGGCGGACGCGGACGACGCCCAATTGCCACGGCTCGTTGTGGGCGCCGTTCGCGACGGGCTCCGTCTCAAAATCGAGCGCGGTGAAATCCACGGGATGTCACGCCCGCTCGCGGAGAAGCTTCTCGACGCGGACGGCGTCCTCCGGCGTGTCGACGCCCACGCCCTCGTCCTCGGTGCGGACGACGGCGATTGTCGCGCCCATCCACAAGGCGCGGAGCTGCTCCAGCTTCTCGATCTTCTCAAGGTCGCACGGCGGACAGGCGATGTAGCGTTTGAGGAACGCGCCACGGTAGGCGTAAATCCCCAAGTGCCGCACGAACAGCGGCGAGGGGATGGAAAGCGCGTTGTCCTCACGCGGACAGGGGATGGACGCGCGCGAGAAATAGAGGGCGCGGTCGTCCTTGTCGAGGACGACTTTGACGACGTTCTTGGAGGCGAAGTCCTCGGCCGAGCGGAGGGGCGAGACGGCCGTCGCCATGTCAACCGCCGGCGACTCGACGAGTTTCGCGACGAGCGCGTCGATGAGATCCGGCTCGATGAGCGGCTCGTCGCCTTGGATGTTGACGAGGATGTCGTCGTCGCCGAAATCGCGCCCCAAAAAGTTCCGCGCCGCCTGCGCGATGCGGTCGGTGCCGCTCGGAAGCGCGGAGTCCGTCATCACCGCCGTGCCGCCGTCCGACGCGACCGCCGCGACGATCCGCTCGTCGTCCGTCGCCACGAGAACCTCGTCGAGGCGACGCGCTTTCTTCACCGCCGCGACGACCCACGTGACGAGGGGCTTGCCCAAGAGAAGCGCGAGGGGTTTCCCCGGAAAGCGGCTCGACCCGAAGCGGCTTGGAATGATGCCGTAGATTTTCATCAACTGTCCCTTCAGTGGCGGAACGAGCGCTGACCCGTGAAGACCATCGCCACGTCCTTCTCGTTCGCGCAGTCGATCACGTCCCAGTCGCGCATCGCGCCGCCCGGCTGGACGACCGAGGTAATCCCCTCGCGGAGGCCGACCTCCAGCCCGTCGCGGAACGGGAAGAACGCATCCGAGACCATCGCGCAGCCGACAAGGCCGCCCTTCTCGGCGCGGGTTTGCTCCAAAATCGCCGCCTGTTTGCGCGCGCCGTCCTCCTCGCCGAACGCGAGGCGCAAGTCGTTGAACGGCTTGCCATAGGTCTCCCACGCGATCCAGTCGGCGTGCTTCGTGTAGGCTTTGTCGCGGGCGATCTCGGCGACGCCCACGCGATCCTGCTCGCCCGTGCCGATGCCGACGGTCGCGCCGTCCTTCACGTAGAGGACGGAGTTGGACGTGACGCCCGCCTCGACGAACCACCCGAAGAGGAGGTCGTCGGCCTCGCGCTGCGTCGGGGCGCGGCGGATGCGGTGCTCCTCGAAGGAGACCGCGCCCGTCGCCTTGTCAACGACCTTGCGCGTCGCCTCCGCCAACATGAAGTCGGCCGCCGTCCGCGCCTTGACGGCGAAGGACGTCTGCACGACGAGGCCGCCGTCCATCAAACTCTTGAAATCGAGGACGCGCTTCGCCACGTAGGAGGCGAGGCGATCCATGTTGCGGATGCGCATGACGCGCAAGTTCTTCTTCGCCGCGAAAATCTCCAAGACGCCCGGCTCGAAATCGGGCGCGACGACGACTTCGGCGTAGTTCTCGCAAATGAGTTTCGCCGTCTCGACGTCGCAGGCGCGGTTGAGCGCGATCGCGCCGCCGAAGGCCGCGAGGCGGTCGGCCTTGTTCGCCTTGAAGTAAGCCTCGGCGAGCGTCGAGCCGAGGGCGACGCCGCAGGGGTTGTTGTGCTTGACGATGACCGCGCACGGCGAGAACGTGAGGTAGCGGAGGATGTTGAGCGCGTTGTCCGCGTCGGTGATGTTCGTCTTCCCCGGATGCTTCCCCGACTGGAGCAGCTCCGGGAGCGAGGCGAGTTCGCGCCCCGGCGCGACGAATTCGACATCGCCGAGAACGAGGTTGCCGTTGACGAGGCGGTAGAGCGCGGCCTCCTGGCCGGGGTTCTCGCCGTAGCGCAGCCCCTTCTTCTCGCCCGCGATGTCCCAGAGGACTTTCTCGTAGCGCAGCGTCTGGCGGGAGGCGCCCTCGATGAAGGAGATCTCCAGCGCGGGCGCGAAGTGGTCGGTTTCGATGGTCTTGTAGGCGTTCTTCAGGTCGGCGATCATAAACAATCAGCTCCCGTAGCCCTCCTCGCGCAGTTTCTGCACGACGGAGTCGGGGTCTTGGGACTTCGTGATGAGCTCCTCGTAGGAGATGAGCCCTTGCTTGTAAAGGAGGGAGAGGTGCGCGTCGAGCGTCTGCATGCCATACTTCGCGCCCGTCTGCAAATCGGACTTGATCATGTTCGTCTTGTTGTCGCGGATGCGCGAGCAGATCGCGTCCGTGCGCGTCATGATCTCGAACGCCGCCACGCGCCCGTGAACCTCGCCGTTCGCGTCGAGGCGCGGCAGGAGGATCTGCGAGATGACCGCCTGGAGCCCCGCCGCGAGCTGCGTGCGGATCTGCGCCTGCTGCTCCATCGGGAAGGCGTCGACGATGCGGTCGATGGTCTCGGCCGAACCCGTCGTGTGCAACGTGCCGAAGACGAGGTGGCCCGTCTCGGCGGCGGTGATGGCGGCCGCGATCGTCTCCAAGTCGCGCATTTCGCCGACGAGGATGACGTCGGGGTCCTGACGCAGGGCGCGGCGGATCGCCTCGGCGAAAGTCGGCACGTCGTCGCCGACCTCGCGCTGGGTGACGAGCGAGTTCTTCGAGGTGTGGTAGAACTCGATGGGGTCCTCGATGGTGATGATGTGGACGTTGCGCTCCGTGTTGATGACGTCGAGCATCGAGGCGAGCGTCGTCGATTTGCCGGAGCCCGTCGGGCCGGTCACGAGGATGAGGCCGCGCGGCTTGAAGAGGAGTTCCTTGACGACCGGCGGCAACCCCAACTGCTCCATCGTCAGGAGCGTCGAGGGGATCTGGCGCAGGACGGCGCCGTAGCGTTTGCGCTCCTTGAAGATCGAAACACGGAAGCGCGTCCCGTCCGGGTGCGCGAGCGCGAAGTCCGCGCCGCCGTTCTTCTCGACCTCCTCCATCTTGCCGGGATCGCCCGACTGGGCGACCATCTCCTCGCAGAGTTCCTTCGTCTCCTCCTCGGAGAACGGATCGTCCATGATGGGCAAGAGCTCGCCGTGGACGCGCAGCTTCGGCGGCATGTGTGCGCGGATGTGGAGGTCGGACGCCCCCTCGTCAATCGTCGCCTGCAGAAGTTCCTCAATGTGAACGGTCTCTTTTTCTTGTTCTTGAGCCTGTTCTTCTGTTTGTTCTTCGGTGTAAACGTCCATCAGTTCGCATCTCCCATGGTGACCCGCAAAACTTCCGAAAGCGACGTCATGCCCGAGGCGACCTTCAGCATCCCGTCCTCGCGCAACGTGCGCATGCCCAGCTCCCGCGCGCGCTCGCGCAGGATGGTGGCGGGCGCGTGGTCGAAGATGAGCCGCTGAACGGTGTCGTCCACCTTGAAGATCTCGAAGATGCCCTTGCGCCCCTTGTAGCCGGTCTTGCCGCACTTGTCGCAGCCCGCGCCGTGGAACATCCGCTCTGGCACGTTCGCGCGCGCGCCGCCGCCCGCGAGCCCGGAGAGCATCTTGAGCTCGCGCTCGGAGGGCGTGTAGGCCTCCTTGCAATTCTCGCAGATCGCGCGGACGAGACGCTGGGCCATCGCCGCCCGGAGCGCGGACGCGACGAGGAACGGCTTGACGCCGATGTCGAGGAGGCGCGTGACGGCCGAGGGCGCGTCGTTCGTGTGCAGCGTCGAGAAGACGAGGTGGCCGGTGAGCGCCGCCTCCATCGCGATGTCCGCCGTCTCCTGGTCGCGGATTTCGCCGATCATCACGATGTTCGGGGCCTGACGGAGGATGGAGCGGAGCGCGGCGGAGAAGTCGAGGCCGACATCCTTGTTGACCTGCACCTGGTTGATGCCGCTCATCTGGTATTCAACCGGGTCTTCAACGGTGATGAGCTTCTTGTCGGGCGTGTTGATCTGCCCCAAGCAGGCGTAGAGCGTCGTCGTCTTGCCGGAGCCCGTCGGGCCCGTCACCAGCACCACGCCGTCGGGGAGTTTGATGAGACGCTCGAACGTCGATTGGTCGTCGGCGAGGAAGCCGAGCTGCGGCAAGCCGAGCGCGAGGTTCGACTTGTCGAGGATACGCATGACGATGGACTCGCCGTGGTTCGTCGGCACGGACGAGACACGCAAGTCGAGATCCTTGCCGCCGACGGTGATCTGGATGCGCCCGTCCTGCGGCACGCGCTTCTCGGAGATCTTCATCTTCGACATGATCTTGAAGCGCGAGATGAGAGCCCCCTGCAACCGCTTCGGCGGCGAGTCCATCTTGCGCAACGCCCCGTCGATGCGGTAGCGGACGCGGAACTCCTTTTCGAGCGGCTCGATGTGGATGTCCGACGCCCGCATCTTGATGGCCGTCGTGATGATCATGTTGGCGAGCTTGATGACGGCCGAGTCGTCGCCCGACGAGACATCCGCCGACTCCCCCAGCTCGTCGCGTGTCGTGACTTGCGCCTCGGCGGCCTCCGAGTAAATCTTCGCCTGCGCGGCCTTCGCCTCGGCGATGGGGCAGAGGACGGCCTCCACGTCCTTGCCGTGCAAAACGTAGCGCAGGGAGTCAATCGCGTCGTAGCCCATCGGGTCGATGAGCGCGACCGTGACCGCCTCGTCCGAGACGACGACGGGGACGACGCCATACTTCTTCGCGATCTCGTCGGAGACGACTTTCGCGACGTCGGGCGAGATCGCCTCCGCGTCGATGTGGCAATACTTGAGCCCGAACTGGTCGGCGATGGTTCCGAGAACCGTGTCCTCGTCGATCACACCGCCCGCGACGAGCGCGTCGAGCGTCGTCTCGTTCTCCGCCCGCATCGAGGCGGAGGCCGTCTCGACTTGCGCGGGCGTGAGGAACCCGCGCTCCGTCAGGAGATTGACGACATACTCGTCGTTGCTCGTCATGCCTAACCGATCATGCCGCCGTTGACCGAGATGATCTGCCCCGTCACGTAGGAAGAGTCGTCGCCCGCCAGCCACGCGACGGCCTTGGCGATGTCCTCGGCCGTGCCGAAGCGCTTCAGGGGGATCGTGTCCATGTAAGCCTTGCGGACGTCCTCGGGCAGGACGTCGGTCATCTTCGACTGGATGAAGCCCGGCGCGACGGCGTTGCAGCGGATGTTGCGCGAGCCCAGCTCCTTGGCCGTCGTCTTCGTGAGCGCGATCACGCCGCCCTTCGAGGCCGTGTAGTTCGCCTGACCCGCGTTGCCCATGATGCCGACGACGGAGGCGATGTTGATGATCGAGCCGCCGAGGGTGTTGCCCGCCGCGTCCTTGTTCTTCATCATCGGCCGCGAGACGGCGCGGGTGAAGAGGAACGTCCCCTTCAAGTTCACGTTGAGCACCGCGTCCCAGTCCTCGTCCGACATGCGCATGAGGAGGCCGTCCTTCGTGATGCCCGCGTTGTTGACCATGACGTCGATCTTGCCGAAGTCGGCGAGGACGGCCTTGACGCACGCGTCCACCTCGGCGGAGACGGCGACGTTGACGCCGTAGCCCTTCGCCTTGACGCCGAGCGACGCGAGCGCGGCGACCGTCTCGTCGCACCACTCGCCCTTCAAGTCGCAGACGGCGACGTCCGCCCCGCGCGAGGCCAACTCCTTCGCGATGGCCGCGCCAATGCCACGCGCCGCGCCCGTGACGAGCGCGACCTTCCCCTTCAAGTTTTCAGACATGGATCTTCTCCTTTTTAGAACGCCGCCTGCGTCGCGTCGAGCGAGGCGAGGTCGGCCACGTTGAACGTTTCAAGCGTCGGATCGATTTTCTTGACGAGTCCCGAAAGCACCTTGCCGGGCCCGAACTCGACGAAGCGCGTCGCGCCGAGGCTCTTCGCGCACTCGACGTCGGCCGCCCAGTTCGTCGTCCCCGTCACCTGTTCGAGCATCGTCTTCTTGATCGTCTCGCCGTCGTCCGCGTGGGGACGACCCGTCACGTTCGAGAGAACGGGCATCGTCGGCGCGTGGAACTCAATCGTGTCCAAGATGGGCGCGAGTTTCTCGCGCGCGCTCGCCATGAAAGGCGAATGGAACGCCCCCGCCGTCGCAAGCGGAATCGCGCGCTTGATGCCCAGAGTCTTCGCCTCATCGGCCGCGCGCGCGATGGACTCTTTCGAGCCGGAGAGGACGACTTGCGCGGCGGAGTTCACATTCGCGACCGTGCACGAGGTCTTCTCGCAGAGAGTTTTAAGCTGCTCCGGCGACGCGCCCACGATGGCGATCATCCCGGAGGGCGTCGCCTCGCACGCCTCCTGCATGAAGCGGCCACGCGCCTCCAACACCTTCAGTGTCGAGCGGAAGTCGAGGACGCCCGCCACGCACAACGCGCCCCACTCGCCGAGGGAGAGACCCGCCGCGCACGAGAACGCGACGTTCTTCGCCTTCTGCAAGGCGCGGTAGGCCGCGAAACTCGTCACGAAGATCGCGGGCTGGCAGATGTTGGATTTCGTCAACTCTTCCTGCGGGCCTTCGAAGCAAACGGACTTCAAATCGAAGCCCAAGACCTCGTTCGCCTCGTCATAGAGCGACATGATCTCACTGTCCCGCGAAGCGAAATCCTGACCCATGCCAGGAACCTGGGCGCCTTGACCGGCGAAGATGCAACACGTTTTCATGTGTTCATTATATCATATTCTGCCGCTTTTGATAAACTCTTCTCCACGCGCCACGGCTTTCATGTTCGCGTCGAGGAGCGAGGCTTTGCGCGCGCTGATCGTCTCTTGGAGGGCCTGCGTCAGCGTTTCGGGGTTGACGCAGCGCGTCTTTTCGACAATCGCGCCCAAGAGGATCATGTTCGCGAGGGAGGTGGAGCCCATCTCCGTCGCCATCGTCGTCGCGGGGACGTAGACGACCTCGACGTCCGTCCGATTGACCTTGCGCGGGATGAGCGAGGAGTCGACGAAAATCGTGCCGCCCGGCGCGACCGTCCCCTCGAACTTGTCGAGCGAGGGCTCGTTCATCACCATGAGGATGGTCGGGTGCGCGATGATCGGCGAGCCGACGGGATCGTCCGAGACGATGACCGAGCAGTTGCACGTGCCGCCGCGCATCTCAGGGCCGTAGGACGGCAGCCACGAGAGCTCCTTGCCCTCGATGAGCGCCGCGTGCGCCAACACCTTGCCGGAGAAGAGAAGCCCCTGTCCGCCGAAGCCCGCCATGATTGTTTCGTGAGTCATCTTACTTCGCCTCCTCTCCCGTCCGATCCTTAAAGCACCCCAATGGATACTGCGGAATCATCTTCTCCTCGACGAACTGGCACGCCTTCTCCGGCGTGAGGCCCCAGTTGGTGGGGCAGGTCGAGACGACCTCGACGAGCGAGAAGCCCTTGCCCTCGACTTGCGTCCGAAACGCCTTCTCGATGGCCTTCTTCGCCTGGCGGACGTGCGCGACCGAGTTGACGGCGACGCGCTCCAAATAGGCGGGCGCGTCGAGCGTCGCCAAGAGTTCGCAAATGCGGATCGGCAGACCCTGCGTCTTCGGGTCGCGCCCGTAGGGGGAGGTCTGCGTGACCTGGCCGACGAGCGAGGTGGGGGCCATCTGCCCGCCCGTCATCCCGTAGATCGCGTTGTTGATGAAGATGATCGTCACGTTCTCGCCACGGCAGGCCGTCGAAACCGTCTCGCACAGGCCGATGGACGCGAGGTCGCCGTCGCCCTG
>CAVEND010000035.1:0-8059 GCA_963616865.1 Faecalibacterium prausnitzii
GCGCTTGTGCGGTAGCCGAAGCCGCAGTCCGCCGCCGCCACCCACGCGCCATCAATCTTCACCGCCTCCAAGACCTCCGAGAACGAGTGTCCGAACGCCCCCGCGTTCATCTTGATCCAGCCGCCCACCGTGCCGGGAATCCCCGCCATCCACGGGCAAAGGTTCGGATGCTCGCGCACCACCTCCGCCCCGCTCCGCCCGGCGGGATGCGTCGTCCGCACATACTCGACGGACAAATTCAAATCACTCCGCCACGTGTTCGAACCCTGCCCGATCCACACGCGGCGGCGCGGGCGCGGCGAGCCAAGGGCGGACAAATCGGACACGACACGCGGCACGAGTTTCACGATGTCGCCCGCCCCCAAGAGAAGCGTGACATCCTCCCCCGTCATCGAGTTCCGCGCATGCTCCCACGCCTCCTCGCAACTTCGCGCCAAGTAGAGGCGACAACGTGGCGACGCCGCGCTGAACGCCTTTCGGCACGCCGCGTAGAGGTCGGCGATGTCGCCCCCCTCGACAGGCTTCTCGAACGCCGCGTAAGTTGGGCAGAGGACAACTTCGTCCGCCGCCGCGAGTGCCGTTGGGAACGCATCGAGCAACGCCTTCGTGCGCGAATAGCGGTGCGGCTGAAAGAGGACGCGCAACACGCCCGCGCCCTCGCGCCGCGCCATGGCGATGGCGCACGCCATCTCCGTGGGGTGGTGCGCGTAGTCGGTGAAAACACGCCCCGCGACGCGCTGGAAGCGGCGGTCGGGCAACGCGCCGATGATGGGCGGCAGCGCGGCAACAATCGCCGCGACAGAATGTCCGCGCCGCAACGCGACCTCGATGGCCGCGCGCGCGTTCTTCTTGTTGTGCGGCGGCAACGCGGCGAGAAGACGCTCCAGCGCGTCGTCGGCGGGGGGCAGCGTTTCGCTCTCGATGACCGCGCCCGCTTGCGCTCTCGCTTGGTCGAAGCACGCGAAATACGCCTCTGGTGTCTTGAAAAAATCGGGGTGGTCGTATTCCGTCTTGTTGACGACGAGCGTCCGCACGTGGTAGAGCGCGAGCGTTCCGTCGCTCTCGTCGGCCTCCGCGACGAAGACCGCCTCGCGTGACGTGTCTCCCGCCTCCCCCGCGACGGGAAAGTCGCCCGTCTCGCCGCCGACGCACCAGCGGACGTGTTCGCCCAAGGCGAGCAAAAGCCGCGCCGTCCACGTCGCCGTCGTCGTCTTGCCGTGCGTCCCGGCGACGGCGATGGAGTCCCCTTCCGCCATCATCTTCGCCAAGAGTTCGCCACGCGACATCGTTTTTTTCGCCGCGAGGCGTTCCGGCTCCTCCAACGGCACGGCGGGGGTGAGAACAACGAGGTCAGCACCGTCCACGTGGCGCGGATCGTGGCCGAGGGAAACGCGGACGCCCTCCCCTTCAAGCCACGCGGTCCGCGGGGAGGCGAACTTGTCGCACCCGGAGACCTCGTGCCCGCGCCGCTTCAAGAGGCACGCGAGGGCCGCCATCCCGACGCCGCCGACACCTACGAAATGGATGTTCATCCCGCCTAACGGAAGAGGGGCCTCGCGAGGTCGTAGATCTCCTGGTCGGCTTGAAGAACCTTGAAGACGGCGTTCTTGTCGAGGCGATACGCCTGCAGGAAACTCTGCCGCGCCAACGCGCCCTTCTTCGCCCGCGACTGGATTCGCGCAAGGTCGAGCCAGCCTTGGACGTCGCGGCTTTGGAGTTTGAGGTAGCGCGTCAGCGCCTGTTCCGCGTCGGACTCGCGCTTCGCGTCCATGAGGAGTTGCGCGGCGACGCGCAGGGCGTTCGCGTCGGTGAGCCGCTCGACGAGCGAGGAGACGATCTCGCCCGCTTGGTCGGTGCGGCCGAGTTCGTAGTAAGTCCGCGCCAAGACGAAGAGCTCCGCGTCGGAGAGCGCGGGCTTCTCGCCGAGGAAGCGCGGCTCCAACTTGGCAAGCGTTTCGCGCAAGAGAGCCATCCGCGCCACGTAGTCGCGCAGAGGCTGCGTCCGGCGGTTGTTCGGGTCGATCTCGTCCGTGTAGTCGAGGAGTTCAAGGACGACATCGTGGCGGCGGAACGGCAGGAGGATTTCCTGCGCGTAGCGGAACGTCGCCTCGGGCGAGGCGGGGTAGAGCAGACACGCCTCGCGGAACGCCTGGGACGAGTCGCGGTAGCGGCCCTGCTTGTTGTAAAGCCCCGCGATGGCCGCGCGGAGTTTCGAGAAACTCTTTTGCGCGGCGAAGTCGCGCCGATACGCGCCGTCGTCGAGGAGCCGGCGCGTGTACCAGTCCCAGAAGTCGCGATCCTTCGCGGCCAACTTGGCGTCGTAGGACGTCTTCTCGGCGTTGAGCTTCATGATGAGCCCGTGCGGCGAGAGGTAGGGATACATCCACGGGATGACGTAGCTCTCCTCCACGTAGAAGGCGTGGCGCAAACGGTCGTGCTCGTGCATCATCTTCGTGAGGATGCCGTTGATCTCCATGACGCCGAGGGCCCCCGTCACCTGGACGCGCCCGTTCTCGATGCGCATGTCGCCGTTCGCCGGGCGGATGCCGCGCTGCACCTCGTCGATGTAGATGTTGAACGCCTCCGCCGAATCCTCCTCCGAGGGAATCCAAATCTCGTCGCCGTAGAGGTCGCGCTCGACGGCCATGTAGGTGCTGTCGGCGAGCGCGTTCTGCGTGATGAGGTAGACGTCGGGCCGGAGGAGCGCCGAGTAGATCATGTAGGTCGGGACGAAACGCCCCGGGTCGGTGCCGCCGAAGAAGATCGAGAACCTCTCCATCGCCGGCGGGTAGTCGGGGTCGGGCAACGGCTCCTCGTCGGCGACAAGCTGCTCGCGGATCGCCGCCGCGCCGTCGAGCTGATACGCGCCGAACTGCCAGCCGAACGTGTGGCCGTTCTGCTCGGAGCCGCCGAGTTTGAAGGCGACCTCGTTCACGCCGAGGCGGTAAGTGCCGCAGTAGTTGTCGATGAGCGGGTAGACGAACGAGACGACGATCATCGTCCCCGCGAGGACGACCGTCAGGAGGCGCGGGCGCGTGAAGCCGCGCCCCGTCGCGAACCGCAGCAGGGCGACGGCGGCGAAGACGAGCCCGTAGCCGATCCAGAGCGCGAGCATCGCGTGCGAGGAGATGAACTTCACCTTTTGGATGAAGCCGTCCTGCAAGTCGCCCTTGACGTTCGCGAGCCCGATCAGAAGGACGCTCATCAAGAGGAAGCACGCGAGCGCGGGGATCATCCACTGCCAGAACGCCTTGCGGTTCTCCTTCTTGACGATCCACCGCCCGCAGACGAACGGCACGAGGGCGAAGGGAATGAGCAAGTCGGTGAACTGGACGCGGACGTCGTCGAGGTAGTTCAGGATGACCTCAAGCCTCGGCATCTGGAAGCCGATGGCCTCGTATTGCCCGCGCATGATGGCGTGCTTGAAGCCCTCCCACGTGCGCGGATAGCCCCAGTTCATCGGCGGGTTGCGCAAGTCGGAGACGATGGGCATGTAGACGTAGAACGAGACGCCGAGCTGCGCGAAGAAGGCCGCGCCCGCGACGCGCCGGCCATTCGGGAGCGTCACCCACGCGAGCGCGAGGAGGACGAAGTTCCACGCGATGGGCCAGCCGAACCACCAGGAGCACGGATGGGTGAGCCCGTTCATCGCGCCGTGCGTCAGGAGCGTGAACGCCGAGAGGTGGAGCGCGGCGACGGGGATGGCGAAGGAAAGCCCCGTGCGCACGAACGCGGCGAGGGCGACGAGGAGGACGAGGAGAAGCGCGAACACCGCCGTCGATTTCCCCCACGGATACGGAACGCCAAGATAGCCCGCCGCGTCCGCCGCAGGGACATCGAGGGCGATCACCCACGCGACCGCGCCGAAGACGAGGGCGGCGATGAGTTCGCGGTTCACTTGCGCGGCGAGACGCCGGAAAACGTTGGCCGCGCCGTCGGTCTCAGATTCCCCTTGGCGGCGCAACGACGAAAGCACGGCGGCGACAACGCTCGCGGCGAGACACGCGGCGATGAGGGCGTAGCGCGTCGGCGCGATGAGCGGCGCGACTTCGGCGGTCACGCCCGCCCACGTCGCCTTGGTGGTGAAGACGAACGAGGAGAGGAAGAGGACGAGGACACCCGCGCCGCCACCGAACGCGAGAACCTTGCGAGCGAGCGCGGCGCGGCGGCGGAAGAGGACGGCGGAGGCGACGAGCGCGGCGACGAGGAGCGCGAGGCCGACGATGACCGCCGCCGTCTGCGGCGTTTCGACCGCCTTCCCGACGAGCGGCAGGTGCTTGTTGATGGCGTCCGACTGCATGAGGTGGTCGGCGCGGTAGAGCTGGCCGATTTGCAAAAGCTGCCACGTCAGGGCGACGGGGATGAGGTAGAGGAAGACGTCGCGGAAGAGCGCGAGATCCTTCATCGCGATGATGAGCGCGAGCGGCACGATGGCGAAGAGGAGGACTTGGTAGTTCGTGAGGCCGAGGCCGAAGACGAACGCGGTGAGGAAGAGCATCTTGTCCGAGGGCTTGCGCATCCAGCGGTAGGACAGGAGGAACACCCACATCAGGAAGAAGGCGTTGAGCGAATAGATCTCGACGATGGTTGACTGCGACCACTCGACCGGCGAGAGCGCGAAGGTCAACGCCCCGGCGACGCCGCCCCCGAAGGAGAGCGCGCCCGACGTCTCCGTGAAGTCACGCGAGGAGCGGCAGATGAGCATCGCCGTGCAGCCGGCGGCGAGCGCGCCGAAGACGGCCGAGCAGAGCGAGACGCACCACGCCGGCGTGGGGTGGCCCATGTAGGTGACGAACGAGAAGACGCGGCAGAAGATCCACGAGCAGAACGTCCAGAACGGATACCCCGGCGGGTGCGGGACGCCGAGGTTCGCGGCGGCCGTCGCGAGTTCCCCGGCGTCCTCCAGCCCGACGGAGGGGCCCAGCGTCAGGAAGTAGACGAGGAACGTGAGAAGCGTGGCGGTCCAGAAAGCCGCCCAGTCGAGGCGCGTGAAAAACCTGTTCATCTTTTTTCCTCTGTGAGGACGCCGCCGTCCAAGGCGAGCGTCCTGTCGCAAATGGCCGCCGCCTCCGGGGAGTGCGTGACCATGACGAGGGCGAAGGGTTCGACATCCTTCGACATCTCCGTCAAAATTTTCAAAATGTTCGCCCCCGTCCAGGCGTCGAGGTTCCCGGTGGGCTCGTCCGCGAGAACGAGGTCGGGCGCGGTGACGAGGGCGCGGGCGAGGGCGACGCGCTGCATCTCGCCGCCGGAGAGCTCGGTCGGGAGGTGGTCGAGCCGCCCGTGGAGGCCGACGCGCTCCAAGAGCCCCGCCGCGCGCGCGCGGGCGTTTTCGACAAAGTGGCGGCGGCACATCGTCGGCAGGAGGACGTTCTCCAAAACCGTCAGCTCCGGCATGAGGTGATACTGCTGGAAGACGAAGCCGATGTTCGCGGGGCGCGTGACCGTCCCCGACGACGGCTTTTCGAGGCCGCCCAAGATGTTGAGAAGCGTCGACTTGCCCGCGCCCGACCGCCCGACGATGGCGACCTTCTCGTTTTCGTAGACGGAGAAGTTGACGCCCTTCAAGACCTCGATGGGCTTTTGACCCGGCAGGCGGAAGCGCTTCTTCACGTCAATCGTTCCCAAGACAACCCTCATACGCCTCCTGACTGGTTGAGCGCCTTGACGGGATCCTTCAGCGAGGCGAGGCACGCGGGGATCGACGAGGCGAGAAGGCCGAAGACGAACACGAGCCCCACGACCCAAAAGATGTCCGAGACGATGAGGCGGTGCGGGATCGCCGCGAGCCCGTAGACGGAGACGGGGAAGACCTCAAGACCCATCGTCGCCAAGAACTCGACGATCCGCTGGAGGTTCGAGAGCACCGCCCACGAGGCGAGAAGCCCCAGGACGATGCCGAGGACGCACTGGATCATCCCGTGGACGAGAAAGACTTTCATGATCTCGCGCTTGCGGAAGCCGAGAGCCTTCAAGAGGCCAATCTCGGACGTCTTTTGGACGGTCAGGACGAGCAGCGTGTTCATGACGCAGAAGACGGCGACGAGCGAGATGAGCGAGAGGAGCAAGGCCGTCATGTTCTTCTCGACGGCGAGCGCGTTGAAGATCGCGCGGTCGGCCTCGCGCCACGTGATGACGTCGAGATCCGCGTTGAGGCGTTGCGCCTCGGCGCACACGTCGTCGAACGCGGCCTCGTCCGTCGGACGCGATGTCTTCACGTGGAGCGCGAAAACGCCCTCGTCAACGCCCATCAAGTCGCGGACGTTCGCGAGCGAGGCCATCACGTAGCCGGAATCGTAGTCGCGCTGGCCGCACGAGAAAATCCCGGAGACGCGCCACTTGACGGGGAGGAAGATCTCGTCTTCGCTGACGAGCGACTTGGGCGAGTAGACGGTCAACTCGTCGCCGACCCAAACGCCCAAGGAGCGGGCGACGGAGGCGCCGATGACGATGGAATCCCCCTCCAAATCGAACGCGCCGCCCACGGGTGCGCCCACGCGATACGCCTTTGTGAAATCCTCGACGTCAAGCCCGACGAGGATTGGCGCCAAGACGCGCCCCTTCGCCGAGAGAAGGACGCGCGTGTCGATCTCCGGCGTGACGGCGACGACGCCCTTGACGCGGCGCAACGCTTCCGCCCGCGAGGCTTCGTTCGTGATGAGAAAGCCTCGGCTCGGGACGAGCGAGAGGTGGGGTTTGAAGTCAAGGATCTTCTCCTCCCAAATGTCGCCAAAGCCCGTCATGACGCTGCGGACGATGAGGACGGCGGCGACACCGAGCATCACGCCGAGAACGGAAACACAAGTAATGACCGAAGCGACAGAGCGCTTCGGCCTTAGATACTTAAGTGCGAGAAACAACGGAAAACTCAACTTTTCAACACCCCCCGCACTTTCCAACTTTTCCACTTTCCCACTTTTCAACTTTTAGATATCCACCTCAATATCCACATCGGCCTTCTTCGACTTGCCGCTTTCCTTGGCCGAATCCGAATCGACTTGCGCCGCCTTCGTCTGCGTCGTGGGCAGATAGCGGTAGTAGACCATCATCTGCAAGGCGGCGAGGCACGTCGCCATCGTCTTCCCCTTCTCCCCGCCGCAGAGGCTGTCCTTGAACGTCCAATACCCCATCGCCTTGGGTTTCCCGTCGACGCCGGGGATCGTCTCCTGAAGCGTGTTGATCGTCTTGGGGTAGAGCTTCTTCATCTCGGCGTTCCACTCCTGCCACGCTTTCACGTTGGCGGGCGTCGCGCCCTGGCACATCCCCGCCTGATACTTGCACTGGGAGGCGTAGTAGCAGTAGTATTGCGGCGAGTCATTCGGAAGCCCGTCGGTGAGTTTCGTGCCGCGCGGCGAGCCCTCGAACGAGGGCTTCCACTTGCGCATCGTCTCAAGGGAAGCCTTCACCTCCTCCTCGTTCATGTAGCCCAAAAGCTGCATCGCGAGGCACCCCGTCGCCGTCAACCCACGGTGGTAGTTGGCGTCCGCCGTGTAGTGGAAGCTCCCGTTGTTGAAGTTGCGCGTCTTCATGCACTTGACGGCCTTCTTAATGCACTCGTCAAGGCCGTCGGGTTTGAGCCCCGCCATCTTGCCCGCCTTGAGGGCCTGCAACGCCCAGCCCGCGAACGAGATGTCGTCGCGTGTCGAGTTCTTGTTGAGTTTGTAGTCCCAGCCACCCGTCGGCGACTGGTTGTCAACGATGCGCTGGAGCGTCTGCATGGCGACCGTCTTCGTGTTCGGGTTGCGCGTCATGCCGTAGGCCTCGCAGAGCGCGTAAGTCGCGATCAGCGTCGCGTATTCGTTGCCGTCCACGTCCTTGAACGTGACGACCTCGCGCCCGGTCGCGTCCTTCTTCGTCGTGAGCGAATCGATGAGAAACTGCATCGCCCGCTCGACGGTCGGGCCAAACTCCTTGGAGCCGGGCGTCTCGCCGTGCGCCAAATACGCGAGAATCGCGAGAGCCGTGTTGGAGACGGGGAAGCTGTCGCCGTTGCCGCCCCAGCTGCCGTTCGGCTTCTGCGTGTATTTGAGCCAGCGCAACGCCTTCAAGACGGCGGCCT
>CAVEND010000036.1:0-8016 GCA_963616865.1 Faecalibacterium prausnitzii
TCCGTCGGCTCGATGATCGCGCTCGCCCGGCTGTTGCGCCAGGCGGGCAAGGAGGCGTTCGCGACGGCGGACGTGAACGCCCTCGGCAAGATGTCGTTCTTGGAGGGCGTCTCCGAAATCATCCCCGTCCGCCGCCTCAAGGCGTTCGCCCGCAAGAACGGCGCGTTCGACCTCTTCATCGCCCTCGACAACAGCGGGCTCGACCGCATGCCCCCGGAGGTGCGCCCCTTCGCCGAGAAACTGCCCGTCCTGTGCATCGACCACCACGTCACGCACGACGCGCTCTTCGGCGTGGCGCGGATCGTCGACGCGACGGCCTCCTCGACGGGCGAGCTCGTCTGGCGGTTCGCGAAGTGGAACGAGTGGCCGCTCGACCGCGCCATCGCCGAGGCCCTCTGGGTCGCGCTGATCACGGACTCCGGGCGTTTCGCCTACGACTCGACGACGCCGCAGACGCTGCGCGCGGCGGGCGATTTGCTCAAGCACGGGGTTCGCACCGCGCTCATCAACGACATCATCTACGGCTCGTTCTCGCGCAAGGCGATTGGCTTGAAACGCATCGCCTGGCGGTCGCTGCGCATCTGGAAGAACCGCCGCGTCGCGGAGGTCACGCTCACCCGCGACGACTTCCGCGCCGTGCGCGGCACGAAGGCCGAGGCGGAGGACATCATCGAGATCCCCCGCTCCGTCGCCCGCAACGAGATCGCGCTCTTCTTCTACCAGATCCCCGACCGCACGAAGGAGACGCGCTGCTCCATCCGCACGCGCGGCGATTGGGACGCGACGGCGCTCGCGGGCAAGTTCGGCGGCGGCGGCCACCGCAAGGCGGCCGGTTGCACGATCAAGGCCCCCCTCGCCTCGGCGAAGCGGCAGATGCGCGGCGCCGTGAAGGAGATGCTCAAATCCGCGTGCCGCAAGACGATGCGCATCAACCTTGAGAAAATCGATCTCCCCAAATGACGAAAAAAGTCCTCATCCTCTCGGACGGCAAGGCCGGCCACGAGAACCAGTCCCGCGCCCTCGCGCGCGCCTTGGGTTGCGACTTTAGCCTTGTGGAGATTCACTTCCGCTCACCGTTCCACAAGGCTCTCTCCTATCTTTTCGATCACCTCCGCGTGAGGACGCTTTCGCTCTTCAAGCCCTGTTGCCCCAAATGCCTTGGCCTCGACGGCGCGGAACGCTACGATGCCGTCCTCGGCACGGGCTCCGGCGTCTTCTACGCCGTCAAGACGCTCGCGAAAAAACTTGCCGTCCCCTCGGCCGTCGTCCTCTATCCGCGTGGGTATGACCTCGCCTCGTTTGACTGCATCCTCGCGCCCTCGTTCGACAATCCGAAGGCGGCGAAAAACGTCGTCTCCCTCCCGGCGAACCTCGTGGCGAACGACGCGGCCTTTTACGCGGCGGGCGTCGACGCTTACCGCGCACGGACGGACGTCGTTCCCGAAATCGCCGTCGTCATCGGCGGGCCCAACGCCTGCGCGACGATGGAGAAGCCGTGGATGAAAGCGCGTCTCGACGAGATCTTCGCGCTCACGGGGCGCAAGGCCGTCACGACGTCGCGGCGGACACCGCCCGACGTGGAGGAACTTGTCGATTCGTATCCGTGGGATTACAAGCTCATCTACTCCAAGGAGAAGTTCAACCCCATCCCGGCGTTCGTGAGCCTCGCGAAGACGCTCTTCGTGACGGCGGAGTCGACGGGCATGATTTCCGAGGCGTGCACATTCGGCTCGTCGTGCGTCCGCGTCCTCGACAACTTGAAGCCGGGGCCCAGCAAGTTCCGCCGCTTCATCGAGACGCTGCGGAAGGACGGTTGCCTCGACGGCAGCCGGAAGATCGACTTCGCGCCGTCGTTCGAGCGGGCGCGCGCGCTTTTGCGGCTATGAGGCTTCGCCCGCTCTTTCCGGGGGCGTTGCTCCTCTTCTCCCCGGCGTTGCTCGCGACGGCGTTGGCGGTCGCGGGGTGTCTGAAGGTCATTCCGTTCTACGAGAAGCAGGAACAACGCCGTCAAGTCGGCGAATACCGCGAGGTCGCGGCGCAACTGCGGGAGAATCCCACGCTCGGCGCGGACGTCAAGCCCGAACGGCGCGGCGCGTGGCGCACGATGTCGCCGGGTCGCTGGGGCTTCGCGGTCGAGGGCGAGACGGCCGTCGTCTGGTATTCCGTGGACGAGCGCATCCAGTCCATCCGCGTCCCCGCCGAGGAGTCCGTCCCTGTCCGCGCCATCACCATCGCGTTCGTCGCCATGGTGCTGCTCTTCCTGTGGGCGATGACCATTTGCGGGTTCGTGGCGTTTTTGCGCTCGCTGAAACTGCGGGACGATTTCGTCGCGGCGACGGCGCACGACCTCACGACGCCGCTCGTCGCCCTGCGCCGCCTCGTCGGGCAGGATGTCAACGAGGAGAAGGCCCTTGTCGAGCGGCTTCTGCGCCTCGTGGCGAACTTGACGGACTTCCTGCGCCTCGGCGGCTCGCTTCGGAAAGTCCCCTTGGGAGAGGTCGATCTCGTTCAGGCGTTCGACGAGGCGTATCGCCTCTTCAGCGCAGATTACCGCTGGACGTTGGGGCGCGATGTCTCGCGGGAGGGCTCCGTCTCCCTCCTCGTGGAAGCGGATGAGCAGAAAGTCGTTCAGATTCTGTGGAACCTTCTCGGCAACGACCTCAAATACGCCGCCCCCTTCGGCGCGGTGTCGGTGCGCTTCTCGGAGGACGGCGACTGGGGGTGCGTCTCTTTCGTGGACGAGGGCAAGGGTCTTTCCAAGAAGGATCGAAAGCGGATCTTCCGCCGCTACGTCCGCTTGAAAAGTGCGCGGCAGAGCGGGAAGGGCGGCTTTGGCGTCGGGCTTTGCACGTCGCGTGAGGCGGCGCGTGTGATGGGCGGCGATTTGACCGTTGGCGACAACGCGCCGACGGGGTGCGTGTTCACGCTGAAATTGAGAAAGGCGAAGGCGCGATGACGGCGGGGCTTCTTCTCGCCGCGCTCGTCACGGGTGCGCAGCTGATGGACGGCGACTTCGACGGTCGGACGGTCGAGGCCGAGGGGCGCGTCATCGGCCTCACGGAATCGGGCTTCGCCATGAAGGTTGACGAGATTCCCCTTACGGTGCTGTTCGAAGAGAACCCTCTTTTCCTGCGTGGCGCGTCGATCACCCATCCCCGCGTGCGTGTTCGCGGGACGCTCGAACAAGTCCACGGCACGACGGCTCGTGGCGGCGCGGAGGGCGTGGTGGGGCTGCGGTTGCGTCCGCACGGCGCGGGAGACGTTCTTTTGAAAGTGGATTTCCTTTTCCTCTTCAACCCGTTCACGCTCTCCGTCCTCTTGCTGATTCTGCTCGCGTATCTCGTCAACCTGGGGCGGCACCACCTGAAGACGCGGACGCTCGTCGCCGAACGCCGCCGCATGGCGGAGGATCTCCACGACACCATCGAGCAGCACCTCGTCGGCGCGGGCATGCTCCTGCAACTTGGGCGCAACCGCGAGGCGCGTGAGATCCTCTTGCAGGCGAAGCGCGAGATGCGCGACATCGTTTGGGGGCTGCGGAACGACGACTTGATGCGCCTGACGGTCGCCGAGATGATCCGCGCCGCCGCCAAGGCGGAGACGCAAAAGGGTCTGTGCCGCGTGGAGACGCGCCTCGCGGGTTTGCCCGACCATTTGCCGCCCCGCGAAATGCGCGACCTCTCGCTCATTCTCCGCGAGGCGGTGGGCAACGCGCTCAAACACGGACGCGCGCGCAAGATCGCGATTGTCTCGGACGCTCTCGCGGCTGGAGGGTGGCGACTGCGCGTCGCGAACGACGGTGCGCCCTTTGACGCGAGCCTCGCCCTAGGGCCCCAGGACGGCCACTTCGGCGTGGAGGGGATGAAAGAACGTGCGCGTCGCTTGGGCGGCGAACTCACCCTCGCGCGCGAAGGCGACCGCACGGTGGTCACGCTTGTCGTGAAAGGGCGTGGGTAAGTGTTTCCCGTCGAGGAGAAAATCCCGGACATTCTCGCCTCCCTCGCGGCGAACCACGCCGTCGTCCTCACGGCCCCGCCGGGAAGCGGCAAGACGACGCGCGTGCCGCTCGCCTTGCTCGACGCGCCGTTTCTCGCGAACAAGAAGATCCTCATGCTCGAACCGCGCCGGCTCGCCGCGCGGTCGGCGGCGACATATCTCGCCTCGCAACGCGGCGAGCGCGTCGGCGAGACGGTCGGCTACAGCGTCCGCTTGGAGCGGTGCGTCTCCAAGGCGACGCGCTTGGAGATCGTCACGGAGGCGTTGCTCGCCCAGCGGATTCTCCGCGACCCGTTTTTGGAGGACGTGGGGCTTCTCATCTTCGACGAGTTCCACGAACGCTCGCTCGCCTGCGATTTGTCGTTCGCGCTGGCGCTCGACGTCCGCCGGAGCGTCCGCGACGACTTGCGCTTGCTCGTCATGTCGGCGACGCTCGACACGGCGGAGGTCGCCTCGCACATGGCCGCGAACGGCCTTGTCGCGGATGTGGTCGAGTCGTCGGGGCGGATGTTCCCCGTCGAGACGGTCTACCTCCCCGACGCGCCCATCCCCGCCGCGATGGACCGCGCCCTGCGCGAAACGCGAGGCGATGTCCTCGTCTTTCTGCCGGGGGAGGGAGAGATCAAGAGAATAATCGAAGACCGCCCGCAGGTCGACTTCCTTCCGCTTTATGGAAACTTGCCGAAGGAGGAGCAGGATCGCGTCTTCGCGCCGAGTGCGCGGCGCAAGGTGATTCTCGCGACCTCCATCGCCGAGACGTCGCTGACCATCGAGGGCGTCACGGCCGTCGTCGATTCGGGGTTGATGCGCGTGCCGCGCTTCTCGCCCGGCTCCGGCATGACGCGCCTCGTCACGTGTCCGCTCACCTTGGATCGCGCCGAACAGCGGCGCGGCCGCGCCGGGCGCGTCGAGGCCGGGCGGTGCTACCGGCTCTGGAGCGAGGCGGCGGAGGCTTCGCGTCCGAAAAAAATGTGGCCGGAGATCGCGGAGGCGGATTTGTCGTCGCTCGTCCTCACAAGCGTCTCGTGGGGTGCGCTCCGGCGCGAGGACTTGCCGTGGCTCACGCCCCCCGAAAAAGGCGCGTGGGAACAGGCGTTGCGGCTCTTGAAGGACTTGGGCGCCGTTGACGAGGATACGCGCCTCACCGAGAAGGGGCGGAACATGGCGTCGCTGCCCATGCATCCGCGCTTGGCGAACATGTGCCTCGAATGTGGACGCGATGCCGCGCCTCTCGCCGCGCTGTTGGAGGAGGGCGGCGTTGTTCGCGAGACGGACATCCGCGCGCGGCCCCGAACGCGGCGCGTCGAGCTGTTGGCGAAACGCTTCGCGTCGCGTCTTCCCGCGACACCCTCGGACTTTTCCATCGGCGCGATGCTCTCCTTCGCCTATCCCGACCGCATCGGCAAGAATCGCGGCCACGGGTCGTTTCAGATGACATCGGGGCGCGGCGCGTTTTTGGAGCGGAACGATCCTTTGGCGCGAGAACCGTATCTCGTCTGTTGCGAACTTGACGACCGCGCGGGGGACGCGAAAATCTTTTCGGCCTGTCCCATTGAGGAGGGCGAGATCGAGGCGATTTGGGGCGCGAGGGTTCGGGAGGAGCCGTTTTGCGCGTGGAATGCGGCCGAGGAGCGCGTCGTCAGCGTCACGCGACGCCAGTTGGGATCGATGGTGATGCGCGAAAAGCCGTTCGCGGGGGAGGGCATCGGGGAGCGGCAAGTCGAGGCGCTCCTCTCTGGCATCCGCACAAAGGGCGTCGCGCTCTTGCCCGGCTGGACGAAGGAATCGCGGCAACTGCGCGACCGTCTCGCGTTCCTCTCGCGTGTCTTTCCGACGGACTCTGCGACGACGGCGCGGTGGGAAGAGCCGACGGACGAGGCGGTCTTGGCGTCGTTGCGCCCGTTCGTGTCGGGGATTCTCAAATGGCGCGATTTGGCGAAGGTTGACATGAGCGCGGTCTTGGGCGCGTTCGTGGCGGCGGGCGGACACACGAAGGCGGAGTTGGAGCGTCTCGCCCCGGCGCGGTTGCGCGTGCCGAGCGGCTCGAACATCCTCCTCACGTATGAGGGCGCGGAGCCGACGTGCGAGGTCAAGTTGCAGGAGTGCTTCGGGATGCTCGCCTCGCCAAAGATCGCCGACGGGCGCGTGGCGGTCGTGATGACGCTCCTCTCGCCCGCGATGCGCCCCATCCAGGTCACGAAGGACTTGGAGGGCTTCTGGCGCGGCGCGTATCAACTCGTCCGCAAGGACATGCGCGGCCGCTACCCGAAGCACAACTGGCCGGAAGACCCCCTCCACGCCATCGCCTCCCGCCGCACGCTCCGGTGAGGCCGTTGTTTGGCAGGGTTTACAGGATTGACAAGATAGGCGGTCCATCTATGGGCGTTGACAGGGGGGAATCGAAATGATATATTAAACGCTTGTTTAAATCGAGGAGAAGTAAGTCCATGTCGCTTTCAGAGTTGAGCCTCAAACGCCCCATCGCGATGACGGTCGTGTTGATCGTCCTCGGGCTCTTTGGGTATCTCGCGTTCCGCACGGTTGGCTACGACATCACGCCGTCGATGGATGTCCCCTACGTGACGGTCACGGTCGTCTATCCCGGCGCGTCGCCGGAGGAGATCGAAACGTCCGTCGCGAAGAAGCTGGAGGACGCGGCCACGCAGGTGAACGGCTTGAAGCACGTGACGGCGACGTGCGCGAACAACTTCTGCCAGCTGCTCTTGGAGTTCGAGGGCGACCGCGACGTCGACGTGATGGCGACGGACGTTCGCGAAAAGATCGACCTCATCAAGAACGACCTTCCCTCCGGCGCGGAGCAGCCGAAGGTTCTCAAATACGACATGAACGCAACGCCGGTCGTCACGCTCGCGCTCTCCGGCGCGGCGGATGTCGGCGCGCTCTACGACTACGCGGACAACACGCTCAAATCGCGCTTCTCCGTCCTCTCCGGCGTCGCGCAAGTCGACTTGATCGGCGGCGAGACGCGCGAGGTCGTCGTCGAATTGGACCGCGCCCGACTCGCGGCGAAGGGTCTCACCGTCGCCGAGGTCGCGCAAAAGGTCGGCAAGGGCTCGCTCAAAGTCCCCTCCGGCGACATCGACGACGGCGGACGCAACATTCCCTTGACGTTCGACGCGGAGGCGAAAACGCCCGATGCCCTCGGCGACATCGAGCTGGGCGTGGCGCGTGGCGCGAAAGTCTATCTCCGCGATGTCGCGACGTTCGGCTTCGGCTCGAAGAAAGTCGAGACGCTCGGCTTCTACGACGGCCGCCCCGCCGTGCTCCTCAAAATCACCAAGCGCGGCGAGGCGAACGCCCTCAAAACCGTCGAGCGCGTCCGCGAGACGTTCGCGGATGTTTCGCGGACGCTCCCGGAGGGGATGCGCCTCGACTGGGTGCGCGACGACGGCGACTTCGTGCAGGCCTCCGTCGCCGACGGCTTCAGCTCGATCTGGCAGTCCGTCCTCCTGACGGGCTTCATCCTCATCCTCTTCCTCGGCGACTGGCGGACGGCGGGCGCGGCATTCGTGTCGATCCCCGTCACGGTCATCGTCACGATGCTCGCGTTCCCGGCGTTCGGCTACACGTTCAACCTGATCACGATGAGCGCGATTGGCATCACGACGGGCATCCTCGTCGCGAACTCGATTGTCGTCCTTGAGAACATTTCGAAACGATTGGAGGCGGGCGGCGACGTGAAATCGACGGTCGCGAAGGCCGCCGGCGAAATCGCGCTCGCCGTGTTCGCGTCCGCCCTCACCAACGTCGTCGTCTTCCTGCCGATCGGCACGATGAAGACGCTCGTCGGCAAGCTCCTCTCGCCGTTCGCCATCGTCATCACGGCGGCGACGTTCGCCTCGCTCTTCGTCTCGTTCACGCTCACCCCCATCCTCGCCTCGCTCTTCGCGGGGCGCGGCGAGCGGGTGAACCGCGTCCTCGCGAAAATCCTTTTCCCTTGGACGCTTTGCTATCGCGGCATCGAACGCGGCTACGTCGCGTCGCTCAACGCGCTCTTGA
>CAVEND010000037.1:0-7983 GCA_963616865.1 Faecalibacterium prausnitzii
AAAAGCTTGCAGCAATGCGCCCCGACGAAGCGACTTCTCGCGGTGCTTGAACTTAGCCCCTCCGTCCCCGCCCGCCTTATCGCCATGACGAAGCGACCGCATTCCACGCCTTGATTTTAGCGGTGAATTTTAGGATAATACTCGGTTAAGATGGGAGAAAGAAAGAGAATCGTCCTTTTGGGGGCGACGGGATCGATTGGCCGCAGCACGGCCGCTGTCGTCCGCGAGCACGCGGATGCGTTCCGCGTCGTCGCCGTCGCCGCCCGCCAGTCGCGCGAATCGTGCGACGCGCTCGCCCGCGAATTCGGCTGCAAGTCGTATGTGGGCGAGGAGGCCGCGCTTCAGGCGGTCCTCGAGAACGAGGCCGACGTCTGCCTCGTCGCGACGGTGGGCTTGAGCGGACTCAAACCCACGCTCGCGGCCATCGACAAGGGCATGGACATCGCCCTCGCGACGAAGGAAGTCCTCGTCATGGCGGGCGAACTCGTCATGCGCCGCGCCCGCGAGAAGGGCGTCCGCTTCCTCCCCGTCGACAGCGAGCACTCCGCCATTTTCCAGTGCCTGAAGGGCGCGTCGCCCGCAGAGGTTGACCGCCTCGTCCTGACCGCCTCGGGCGGGCCTTTCCTCGACGCGCCCGCCGACCTCTCCTCGGTGACGGTGGCGGAAGCCCTCAACCATCCGCGCTGGAAGATGGGGCAGAAGGTGACGATTGACTCGGCGACGATGATGAACAAGGGCTTCGAGCTCATCGAGGCCAAGTGGCTCTTTGGCGTCTCCGAGGATCGGATCGACATCGTTGTCCACCCGGAGTCCATCGTCCACTCCCTCGTCACGTTCGTCGATGGCGCGACGCTGGCGCAGCTCTCCGTCCCCGACATGCGCGTCGCCATCCAATACGCCCTCACCGCGCCCAACCGCCTCCCCAGCCCGCGCGCGACGCTCGACTTGGCGAAGACGGGCGCATTGACCTTCCGCGCCCCCGACGAGACACGCTTCCCCGCGCTGCGCCTCGTCAAGGACGCGCTCGCGGCGGGCGGCACCGCCCCCGCCATCCTCGCGGCGGCCGACGAATGGGCGGTGCGCGAGTTCCTGTCGGGGCGCCTCTCCTTCACGGGCATCGCCGCCAGCGTTGAAAAGGCCCTCGCCCGCGTCCCGCGCCGCCCCCTTGAAACGGCGGACGACGTGTTCGCGGCCGCCCAAGAAACCGTCCACCTCCTTTCGTCCCTCTAAAACATGTCGCTTCTCGTCACATTCCTCTACATCGTCCTGTGCGTCCTTCTGTTCGCGCTGGCCATCCTCGTCCACGAGTTCGGGCATTTCATCGTCGCCCTCAAACTGGGCCTGCGCGTGGAGGCCTTCTCCATCGGCTTTGGACCCGTCCTTTGGAAAAAGACCGTGAACGGCGTCGAGTATCGGTTGAGTTCCATTCCGCTGGGCGGCTATGTCTCCATCCCCGACGTGGACCCGGAGGGGACGAAGGCGTTGGAAGGGGCCTCGACGAAAGACGCGACCGCGCCGCGCGCGCGAATCCCCGCGTGGAAGGAACTCCTCGTCGCCGTGGCGGGCCCTTTCATGAACATCGTCCTCGCCTTTGTCCTCGCCGTCATCCTCTCGCTCTGCCCCTCGGCGAAGTTCGGCGAACTCTCGTCCTTGGTCGGGGGCGTCATCCCGGACGGCCCGGCCGACAAGGCGGGGCTTCGGGCGGGCGACCGCATCACGGCCGTTGACGGGCACGCGGTTTCGACGTGGGCGGCCATGCAGACGGAGATCCTGATCGCGGGCGAGCGGGAGGTTCCCCTCACGGTTGCGCGTGCGGGCGAGGGCGAGGTCACGCTCCGCGTCACGCCCCAGCGCGACGAGGTGTCCGGCATGTTCTTCATACAGGCCCTCTCGACGACGAACATGGCGCACGTCGCCTTGTGGATGCCGAACCGCAACCCCCTGCGGCAGCTCGCGTGGGACGCGGGCTCGATCTTCCGCGTCTTGAAGGGTCTCGTCACGCCGAAGGAGGCGAAGGCGACGAGTCAGGCCTTGGGCGGGCCCGTCGTCATCGCCGAGGGGCTTTACCGCCAGGTGCGGCGCGATCCCTTGGACGGGCTGGGCTTCCTGCGCTTCCTGAACGTGAACCTCGCCATCCTCAACTTGTTGCCGATCCCCGTCTTGGACGGCGGCCTCATCCTCTTCGCGCTCATCGCGCTCGTCTTCCGCCGCCGCGTGCCGGACGTGATCGTCAAGAATTCGTCGCTCGTCTTCATGGTGCTTTTGATGGGGTTGATGGCGTTGCTCATTTTCCGCGATACGGTGCGCACCTACCGCATCCACACCTACGAACCCCACGCGGAACGGGAGGCGCCCACTCATGGGACGGACGACGAGAACCGTTGACGTCGGCGCGGTGCGCATCGGCGGCGGCGCCCCCGTGAGCGTCCAGACGATGGCGAACGCCGATCCGCACGACGCGCGCGCGCTTCTCGCGCAAGTCGAGAGTTGCGCCGCGCGTGGTTGCGACTTGATCCGCCTGACCGTTCCCGACGCGCGCGCGGCCGAGGTGTTGGGCGAGGTCAGGAAGTCGTCGCCCATCCCCATCGTCGCCGACATCCACTTCGACTACCGCTGCGCGCTCGCCGCGCTCGCGGCCGGGGCGGACGCGCTCCGCCTCAACCCCGGCAACTTGAAGAGCCGCGAGCAAGTCTGCGCCGTCGCCCGCGCCGCGAAAGAGCGTCGGACGCCCATCCGCATCGGCGTGAACGGCGGCTCGCTCGATGTCGGCAACCGCCGCCCCACGCCGGAGGAACTTGTCGCGGCCGCGTGTGCGCACGCGAAGCTGTTGGAGGACGAGGGCTTCTTTGATATCGTTGTCTCGGCGAAAGCCTCCACCGTCGAGGAGACGCTGAAGACATATCGCCTCCTCCACGAGCAAACGCCCTACCCGCTCCACCTCGGCGTGACGGAGGCGGGGACCTTGATTCCGGGGACGGTGCGCAATTCCGTCGCGCTCGGCATCCTCCTCTCCGAGGGCATCGGCGACACGATCCGCGTCTCGCTGACGGCCAAGCCGGAGAAGGAGGTCAAGGTCGGGCTGGAGATTCTCCGCGCCCTCAACTTGCGCGCGCCGGGGCCCGCGATCACGAGCTGCCCCACGTGCGGCCGCACGAAGGCGGACGTCATGCGCGTCGCGAGCCAGGTCGAGGAGGCGTTGGAGACGCTCGCCCTCGACCACCCCAAGCTGCCGTCCGTCGCCGTCATGGGTTGCGTCGTCAACGGGCCCGGCGAGGCGAAGGGCGCGGACATCGCGTTGTGCGGGGGCGACGGGAAGTTCGTCCTCTATGTGAAGGGTCGTGTCGTCGAGACCGTGTCCGAGCAGGACGCGGTCGGAAAGGTCATCGCGTATGCGCTTCATCTGCAATAACCTCGCCGTCCTCCATGTCGCGATTGTCGTGTCCGTCATCTCCTGGATGTTCGGCGGCACGCAGGGGGCGCCGCTCGTCTCCGTCCTGCCGTGGCTCTTCGTCCTGACGATGGAGGTGCTCTTCGTCTTCCCGCAGA
The DNA here is from genome assembly GCA_963616865.1 of Faecalibacterium prausnitzii. Classification (GTDB taxonomy): domain Bacteria; phylum Verrucomicrobiota; class Kiritimatiellia; order RFP12; family UBA1067; genus UBA1067. The sequence continues at coordinate 3,547 of CAVEND010000037.1, forward strand.
AGGAGCCGGGCGAGTCGACGTATGAGGCGCGGACCCGCGTTTGGAAGGCTCTCAAGCGCGACCCGCTCACGTGGGTGTCGCTCGCGCTCCTCGTCCTCTTGGCGATTCCCTTCGTCAACAACGGCCTGTGCCCGAGCTGCGACCGCCTGCTCATCGCCGAGGGGCACAGCGCCGAGCCGCCCGTCCCGTTCCTGCCGTTTTGCGTCAACCGCCTCCACCACCTGAACGTCTTTCTTTGGTTCGCGACGGCCCTGCCGTGCGCACTCGTCACGCGCCACGCCATCACGCACCACGGCAAGCGGCTGCTTTTGGAGTTGATCGTCTGGAACGGCTTCGCGCTCGCGATCCTCGGCTTCGTCCAAACGGTGTGCGACGCGCCAGGGCCCCTGTGGCAGCCGTTCACGAACGTCGCCAACCCCGACAGCCCCAGCACCTTCTTCTCGACCTTCGGCTACCCGAACATGGCGGGCGACTACTTCACGACGCTCTTCGGCATCGCCATCGCGCTCTGGCGCCGCGCCGACGACGAGGTTCACCACCTCTACGTCACGGATCGCAACGCCTACGAGAAGGACAAGCGCAAACTCGCCTACAAGCGCTACCGCAACCTCATCCCGGCGACCGTCTTCTTCTTCGCGGCCGTCAACACGCTCTCGCGCGCCTCGATGATGCTCGTCGTCTCGCTGACGGCGCTCTACTTCCTCCACGCCTTCCTCTCGTTCGCGCGGCGGATGACGCGCCCCGAGCGCATCAAGAAGGGAACGATTGCCCTCGCGATCACGGGCTTCGTCGTCTTCTGCGCCATCTCCTCCATCCCCGACGCCATGCAGACGGAGATCAACACGCTCGACACGAAGGCCGTCCTCACGCGCGTCACGGGCAAGGGCCAGTATCACGTGCGTGTCGCGACGGCGATTTGGCGCGACAACCTCCTCTTCGGTTGCGGCGGCTGGGGCTACAAGCACTTCTGCATCCCGCAGATGACCGCCGACGAGTTGAAGCAGATCCAGATGACGGGCGGCATCAACGTCCACAACGACTATTTGCAGTTCCTCTGCGAGCACGGCCTCGTCGGCTTCGCGCTGATGGTCGCGGCCGTCCTCCTCCTGCTCAAACCCGTCTTCGCGGCGTGGCGGCGCCTCTACCGGGACATCCGCTTCGTCCGCGCCTCGCAGCTGCCGGCCAAGCCCGTCCTCCTCTTCGTCCTGCCCGCCCCCGTCTTCTGCCTCTTGATGACGGTCGTGGCGACGTTCATCCACGGCTTCGGCGACTGCCCCCTGCGCTCGGCGGCCGTCCTCGTCCTTTTCTTCGTCGTCCTGTCGTCCATGACCGGCTTCCTGCCGCGTCACGTTTTGGAATCCCAAGAGGAGGAATCGAACCATGCTTCGCGTCAATGAGAACTACGCCAAAGTCTCGCCCACCTACCTGTTCGCCGAGATCGCCCACCGCGTGAACGCGCACGCGGCCGCGCACCCGGAGGCGAAGGTCATCCGCCTCGGCATCGGCGACGTCACCGAGCCCCTCGCCCCCGCCGTCGTCGCCGCGCTCCACCGCGCCGTCGACGACGAGGCGTATCGGTCGAGCTTCCACGGCTACGGGCCCGAGCAGGGCTACGCCTTCCTGCGCGAGAAGATCGCCGCCACCGACTTCCACGCGCGCGGCATCGACATCGCCGCCGACGAGATCTTCATCTCCGACGGCGCGAAGTGCGACTGCGGCAACATCCAGGAGCTCTTCGCGCAGGACGTCACCGTCGCGGTGGGCGATCCCGTCTACCCCGTCTACGTGGACACGAACGTGATGGCGGGGCGCACGGGCGCGTCGAAGGACGGCCGCTACGAGGGTCTCGTCTACCTCACGTGCGACGCGGCAAACGGCTTCGTGCCGTCGCCCGCCGACGCGGGCGCGGCCGATGTCGTCTACCTCTGCTACCCCAACAACCCGACGGGGGCGGTCGCGACGAAGGCGCAGCTCCAGGCGTGGGTGGACTGGGCGAACGCGAACGGGCGGCTCCTCCTCTTCGACGCGGCCTACGAGGCGTTCATCCGCACGCCGGGGATTCCCCACTCCATCTACGAGTGCGCGGGCGCGCGGACGTGCGCCATCGAGTTCCGCAGCTTCTCGAAGACGGCGGGCTTCACGGGCATCCGTTGCGGCTACACCGTCGTGCCGGGCGACCTCACGATCCCCGACGCGGCGGGCGAGCCCGTCGCGCTCAAACCGCTCTGGACGCGGCGGCAGACGACGAAGTTCAACGGGGCGAGCTATTTGACGCAACGCGCCGCCGAGGCCGTCTACTCGCCGGAGGGTCTCGCCGAGACGAAGGCGACGATCGACTTCTATTTGGAGAACGCGCGTCTCGTGCGCGAGGCCCTCGTCGAGAAGGGCTACGACGCGACCGGCGGCGTCGACTCGCCCTACATCTGGGTCAACGTCAAGGGGTCGAGCTGGGCGTTCTTCGACCGCCTCCTCAAGGAGGCGAATCTCGTGACGACGCCGGGCGCGGGCTTCGGTCGCGCCGGCGAGGGCTACATCCGCATCAGCGCGTTCAATTCACGCGAGAACATCGTCGAGGCCATCGAGCGCCTCAGGAAGATCCTCTGACATGATGACGATCTACAGGTGGGAGAACGGGGGGCTGCGCGAGACGCAGGAGTTCGCGCCCTCGTGCTGGATCAACCTCGTCGATCCGACGACGACGGAGCTGGAGGCGGTGCTCACGCACTCGCAGGTGCCGCGTGACTTCCTGACCGACCCGCTCGACGTGGGCGAGCGGCCGCGCTTCGACAACGAGGACGGAACGACGCTCCTCATCGTCCACGTGCCGCGCCCCATCGAGTCGACGGACGAGGAGGAGGCGGTCGCGCCCTACCAGACGGTGCCGCTTGGGATCATCCTCTTCGACTGCACGGTCATCACCGTGTGCAGTGCGCCGACGCCCGTGACGACGGCGTTCCTCGACCAGATCCGCCGCGTCTGCCCGCCCTCGGACACCTACCGCTTCGCGTTCCGCCTCCTTTGGCACGCGGGCGTCCTCTTCCTGCGCTACATCAACGAGGTTCACGCGCGCACGAGCGTCATCGAGGACGAGCTGCACGAGTCGATCTCGAACGTCGCGCTCTTGAAACTCTTCCAGATCGAGAAGACGCTCGTCTACTTCACGACCTCCCTGAAGGCCGACACCATCGCCCTCGCGCGCGCGAACACGGCGCGGCAGCTGACGCTCTCGGAGGACGACCGCGACTCCCTTGAGGACGCGCTCGTCGAATACCAGCAGGCGTTGGAGACGGCGACCATCCACGCGAGCATCTTGAACGGGACGCTCGACACGTTCGCCTCGCTCATCAACAACAACCTCAACAACGTGATGAAGTATCTGACGGTGGCGACGATCTTCCTCGCCGTGCCGACGCTCGTCGCGTCCGTCTACGGGATGAACCTCGACACGCTGCCCTTCGTCAAGAACCCGCACTCGTTCGCGATTGTCTCGGGCATCTCCGCGCTCTTGCTCGTGCTGTTGGGGCTGCTCTTCTTCTTCCTGTCGCGCAAGAGAAAGTTTTGATGAAGAAGGCCGTCTACAACATCCTCTTCCTCCTCGCCTATCCGTTCCTCCTGCCGGGCTTCCTCGTTCGGATGTGCCGGCGCGGCGGCTACGCGGCGCGGATGGGGGATCGCTTCGCGCTCTATCCTGAAAGCGTCCTCGATGGACGTGGATCGTGCGAGAACGCCCCCGTTTGGATTCACGCCGTCTCCGTCGGCGAGGTGCAGGTCGCGGGGCAGTTGATGCGCGAGTGGCGAAAGGAAGAGCCGTCCGTTTCCTTCATCCTCTCGACGACGAGCTCGACGGGCTGGAAGGTGGCGGAAAAGGAGGTTTCCGAAAAGGACGCGCTCATTTACAATCCGCTCGACTTCCCGACGTTCGTTCGGGCGGCCTTGCGGACGCTGCGCCCTCGCGCCCTCATCCTGACGGAGAGCGAGATCTGGCCGAACTTCATTTGGCGGGCGAAGAAGGAGGGCATCCCCGTTTTCCTCATCAACGCCCGCGTGTCCGACCGCAGTGCGCCGCGCTACCGGGCGGCGCGGTTTTTCTTCCGCGATGTCTTCCAAACGTTCTCGCGCATCTTCGCGCAGAGCGACCTTGACCGCGACCGCCTCGTCGCGGCGGGGGCCGACCCTCGGACAATCGAGGTGACGGGCTCGTTCAAGTTCGACGCGGCGCACCGCAACGAGGTGAAGGAGCGGGAGTTGGCGGCGTGGATTGGCGAGACGGCCGAGGGGCTTCTCGTGGGCGGCTCGACGTGGCCGGGGGAGGAGAAAATTCTTTTGCGGGCGTATGCGCGGATTTTGCGCGAACGCCCCCACGCGACGCTCGCCCTCGCGCCGCGCCACTTCGAGAAGGCCGACGAGGTGGAGAAGGCCATCCGCGAGGCGGGCTTC
>CAVEND010000038.1:0-7875 GCA_963616865.1 Faecalibacterium prausnitzii
TCGCGGTCGGACAAAACAACGATCTTCGCCCCCGATCCGACCGCCTCGACGGCGCGGCGGGCGAGGTCGCCGAGCGCGACTTCCAGCGACGCGGTGAGCGCGGTCGAAAGCCGCACCTCGCGATAGCCGCTTTCCCCCGCCTTCGAGAGACGCGCGAGCTCGTCGTCGGTGAGGACGGGGCGGCGCAACTTGATGAGCCTTGCGTGCTCCGGCGTTTCGGTGAGGATGTTGCCGTTGTTGCCGATGAAGGTCATGAGCGACATGACCAGCTCCTCGCGGATGGGGTCAATCGGCGGGTTCGTCACTTGCGCGAAGAGTTCGTGGAAATAATCGAAGAGCGAGCGCGGCTCTTTCGAGCGGCAGGCGAGCGCGGCGTCGTTGCCCATCGAGCCGACGGGCTCTTTGCCGTCACGCGCCATGGGTTCCAAGATGAGTTCCAGATCCTCGTCCGTGTAGCCAAAGAGTCGCTGTCGCCGCGTGAGGTCGGTCGAGACTTTCGAGGGGACGATCTCCGAGAAGAGCCCTTGGATGACGATGTGGTTCTCCTCGACCCAGCGGCGGTAGGGGCGGCGACGCGCATAGAGCGTCTTCACTTCGGCGTCCTCCAAGACGCGGCCGTTCGGGAGGTCGAGTTTGATCATCGCCCCCGGACGCAGCCGCCCGTGCCGCACGACCTCTTTCGGGTCGATGTCGAGAACGCCCGTCTCCGAGGCGAGGACGAACAGCCCCGATTTCGTCAGCGTCCACCGCGCGGGGCGGAGTCCGTTGCGGTCGAGCGCCGCCCCCGCCGTCACGCCGTCCGTGAACGCGACGGCCGCGGGCCCGTCCCACGGCTCCATCAGCGCGGCGTGGTATTCGCAAAAGCCGCGCACGTCGTGGCCCATGTGATACTTCGCCCCCCACGCCTGCGGCATGAGCATGAGCATCGCGTGCGCCGGATCGCGCCCGGCGGCGACGAGCAGCTCGAACATGTTGTCGAGCGAGGCGGAGTCGGACTGGCCGTCGGGGATGAGCGGCAGCGCGTCGGAGAGCGCGTCGCCGAAGAGCGGCGAGGCGAGGTCGCGCTCGCGCGTCTTGAGCGCGTTGAGATTCCCCTTGAGCGTGTTGATCTCGCCGTTGTGCGCGAGCATCCGAAAGGGATGCGCGAGTTTCCACGAGGGGAAGGTGTTCGTCGAATACCGCTGGTGGACGAGGACGATGGCCGAGGTGAAGTCCTTGTCGTCCAAGTCCGTGTAAAAGCCTTTCACTTGCGTCGCGAGGAGGAGACCCTTGTAGACAATCGTGCGCGAGGAGAAGGAGCAGATGTAGCCGTTTTGAAGACGCTTCTCGATCCGGCGGCGCAGGATGAAGAGGTCGCGCTCAACATCGTTGCCGTCCGCGTGGGCGGCGGACGCGTCCACGAAGAACTGGCGGATGCGGGGCCGCGACGCGCGCGCCGTCTTGCCGATGGCGTCGTCCTGAACAGGCACGTCGCGCCACGCGAGCGGCTGAAAGCCCGTGCGTTTCGCCTCGCTCTCGAAGACATCCTCCTCGCCCTCGCCGCCGAAAACCATGGCGATGGCGTAGCGACCTTTGGGCGGAAGGTTCTCAACCCGCTGTCGGAAGAAGTCATCCGGGATTTGCACGAGCAACCCCGCGCCGTCGCCCGTCTCGGGGTCGTTGCCCGTCGCGCCGCGATGCTGAAGGCGCATGAGGACGTCCAATCCTTGAAGGACGAGATCGTGCGAGGCGCGGTTGTCCATCTGCGCCAACAGTCCGATGCCGCACGCATCGTGCTCGAAGTGCGCGTCGTAAAGGCCGGTGTTCATTTGCTCTTTCATAAGTGGATGTTCCTTTTAATAAAAACTCTGTGCCTTTGTGACTTTGTGCCTCTGTGTTAAAAATAATACCATCGTTTGACTGTGCAAAGAGTGTGCCAAGGCGAAAAACGGCGAACGGACAACTTTCGAGACGCGGTTTTTACAATTTTTGAAAAAACCGCCGCGTTGTCGCGCAAGATTTTGTCGGGATTTTCGCCCCCGCCGCGTCGCTTTCGCCGTGTTTCGGGGTCGGCACGGATTTTGCAAAGCGTTTGGCAACGCCTCGCCGGGCAGTTCCGGCTTGGCCCAAACGAAAAAGTAGTTAAGGAAAGACAAAGATGAGCAACTGTGCGCGGTTGTCGGCCACCAAGCGGGTGGCGGCCCTGAAAGCGACGATGCCAAAGGCCCCCTGCGAAATCAAGGACATCGGCTACGCCGAGGATGTCTTCACGAAGGACACCATGAAGCAGTATCTCTCCAAGGATACGGCCTCGAAGCTCCTGAAGACCATCGACGACGGCATGCCGCTCGATCCCTCCATCGCCGGCGAGGTCGCCCACGCCATGCGCCACTGGGCGATGGATCGCGGCGCGACGCACTACACGCACTGGTTCCTGCCGCTCACGGGTTCGACGGCCGAGAAGCACGACGCCTTTTTGGAGATCAAGAACGGCGAGCCGATCCAGGCGTTCTCCGGCAAGAACTTGATCGTCGGCGAGCCGGATGCCTCCTCCTTCCCGTCCGGCGGCATCCGCTCGACGTTCGAGGCGCGCGGCTACACGGCGTGGGACCCCACCTCGCCCGCGTTCATCAAGCGCCACGGCAACGGCGCGACCCTCTGCATCCCGACGGCGTTCTGCGCCTACACGGGCGAGGCGCTCGACAAGAAGACGCCGCTCCTCCGCTCGATGCAGGCCCTCTCGGCGGCGACGAAGCACCTCATGCACTGCTTCGGCAAGGGCGACGAGAAGGTGACGATCACCCTGGGGCCGGAACAGGAATACTTCCTCGTCGACAAGAACTTCTACCTCGCGCGCCCCGACCTCGTGCAGACGGGCCGGACGCTCTTCGGCGCGCCGTCGGCGAAGCACCAGCAGCTTGAGGATCACTACTTCGGCACGATCCGCACGCGCATCCTCAACTTCATGAACGAGGTGGAGGAGGAGCTTTGGCGCCTCGGCATCCCGGCGAAGACGCGCCACAACGAGGTCGCGCCCGCGCAGTTCGAGCTCGCGCCGATGTTCGAGGAGCTGAACCTCTCGTGCGACCACAACATGCTCGTCATGGAGGTTCTGCGCCAGGTCGCCGAGCGCCACGGCCTCGTCTGCCTGCTGCACGAAAAGCCGTTCGCGGGCATCAACGGCTCGGGCAAGCACAACAACTGGTCGGTCGCCTACGGCGGCACGAACCTGCTCAACCCCGGCACGGATCCGCACCAGAACGCGATCTTCCTGACGACGCTCTGCGCCGTCATCGAGGCCGTTGACAAGCACGCGGACTTGATCCGCGCCTCGGTCGCGACGGCCGGCAACGACCACCGCCTCGGCGCGAACGAGGCCCCGCCCGCGATCATCTCGATCTACTTGGGCGACCAGCTCGCCGACGTCATCGACCAGCTCGAAAAGGGCGTGCCGAAGAGCTCCAAGCACATGGGCGCGATGAAGATCGGCGTGGACACGCTGCCCGCGCTCCCGAAGGACGCGACCGACCGCAACCGCACGTCGCCGTTCGCCTTCACGGGCAACAAGTTCGAGTTCCGCGCCCCCGGCTCGTCCGCGTCGTGCTCGGCCCCGAACGTCATCCTCAACACGATTGTCGCCGAATCGATGGATCGCATCGCGACGGAGCTGGAGAAGGCCGGCGTCGTCGGCAAGGCGAAGCCGGGCGAGCACACGGTCGCGTTCCACCAGACGCTGCAGAACATCCTCCAGGACATCATCAAGACGCACAAGCGCGTCATCTTCAACGGCGACGGCTACAAGTCCGACTGGCTCCAGGAGGCGGCGCGGCGCGGCCTGCCGAACGCCCGCACGACGCCGGAGGCGCTCAAGGCCTACACGAAGAAGGAGAACGTCGCCGTCTTCGAGAAGGCGGGCGTGTTCAGCGCGCGTGAGCTCGAGAGCCGCTACGAGATCGCGATGGAGGACTACACGGCCAAGGTCATGATCGAGGCGAACTGCGCCATCGACATGGTCAAGACCATGATCCTCCCGGCCGTCAAGGCGGAGTATCGCGAGACCATCGAGGCTTACAACGCGACGGACGAGAGCAACATCAAGTCGGCGATTGACTGCCTCCACGACGAGGTTGTCGCGCTCGCCGACGGGATGACCGCGCTCTCGAAGTCGCTCGCGCGTTTGGAGCGGGCGGTTCGCGACGGCCGGAGCGAGGAGGCGTTGGACGAGATGGCGACGATGCGCGAAAGCGTTGACGCGCTTGAAAGCCAGGTCGCCGACGAGAAGTGGCCGCTTCCGAAGTATCGCGAGATGCTCTTCGTCTACTGACAGGCGATGTCCGACGAAATCAAACACGAATGCGCGGTCGCGCTCCTGCATTTGCGCAGGGGCGCGGACGCGCGTCGAGCCGGGAGTTCCGCGCACGACTTCGGCGGCACGAAACTCTCGCTCCTCTTGGAGAAGCAGCACAACCGCGGCCAGGACGGCGCGGGCGCGGTCACGCTCGTCACGGAGCCCAAGCCGGGGACGCGGGCGTTCACCGAAATGAAGTCGGCCTCGGCGACGCCGCTCGCCGACTTGCTCTCGCTCATCGCCAAGCGTCCGAAGAGGGACGAGCAGATCTTCCTCGGACACCTGCGCTACGCCACCTACGGGAAAGGCGACCTCGGCTACACGCACCCCTTCATCCACCGCGAGGCCTCACTGAAGCACACGCTCTTCCTCGCGGGCAACTTCAACCTGACGAACACGAAGTCCCTCTTCGAGAGGTTCGTGGCGCATGGCAAGTTCCCGGAGTCGCAGGCGGACGGCTATCTCATGTGCGAATACTTGGCCGCGCTCATGTCCGAGGTCGAGGCACACGGTGCGCGGAGCCGTCGGGAGATTTTGACGAAAGCCTTGAAGGCGCTCTTGCCGAAACTCGACGGGGCCTACACGCTCTGCGGCATGACGGGCGATGGGTGGAGTTTCTCCGTGCGCGACCCGCACGGCATCCGGCCCGGCTTCTCGCTCGTGACGAAGGAATTTGTCGCCGTCGCCTCCGAGCGGCCGGCGTTGCAGGCGGCGTTCGGTTGCGCGAGCGAGGATGTCGCGGAACTCGTTCCTGGCGAGGCCCTCATCGTCTCGCCATCGGGCGAGGTCAGTCGCGAGCGAATCCTCCCGGAGCGCGAGCGGCGCAGCTGCGTCTTCGAGCGCATCTACTTCTCGCGGGCGAACGACGAGGCGATCCACCGCGAGCGCAAGGCGTTGGGCGCGGCGCTCGCGAAGCCTTTGCTTGAAGCCGTTGGCGGCGACTTCGAAAACACGTTTTTCAGCTACATTCCCAATTCCGCGCAAGTCGCGTTCCACGGGCTTTTGGACGCGCTCTTCTCGGAGGCGTTGACGAAAGGCGCGCGCGTCCGCTTCGGCCAGGTGGCCGTCAAGGACGCGAAGTTCCGCACCTTCATCGCCGACGCGGCGGCGCGGCGCGAGTTCTACCAGCACGTCTACGACGTCACCTACGGGCTTGTGCGCCCGAAGACCGACACGCTCGTCGTCCTTGACGACTCCATCGTGCGCGGCAACACGATGAAGCACGCGATTCTGCCGATGCTCGACCGATTGGGCCCCAAGCGCATCATCGTCGCCTCGTCCGCGCCGATGATCTGCTATCCCGACTGCTACGGCATCGACATGTCCACGCTCTCCGAGCTCGTCGCCTTCAAGGCGCTCGTGCGGATCGTCGGCGTGGAGGCGTTGCGGCGGACGGACGACGTGCGGGAGCTTTACGCGAAGGTGCCGCCGGCGGAGCTTGCGCACGAGATTGCGAAGCTCATCACCCCGGCGAAGATGAACGCGCGCGTGGAGGTCGTTTTCCAAACGGTCGAGGCGATGCACAAGGCGTGTCCCGACTCGATGGGCGACTGGTATTTCACCGGCCGCTATCCGACGCGCGGCGGCGTCCGCGTCCTGCGCGAGGCGCTCAAAAACCACCTCGCCCGCAGCCACGAGCGGTCGTATTGAACCGCTGTCAATGATGAACTACTGCGCGATGGCGCGGAGGCGGTCGATGAACTTGTCGAGGTAGAGCGCTTTCGCTTCGGTCGTCAGGAACGACGAGGCGATGGCGGACTCCACCTTGGCGCGGCGAGCGGGGAACGCGTCCAGCATCCGCCGCACGTCATTGGACGGAACGCCGAACGCCTTGGCGAGTTCAAAAAAGTCCGCCGACGAATAAAAGCCGAGATCCTCGTAGCGCGTCGTGAAATGTCCGTCGGCAAAGAAATCAAGCCCCGTTGCCGTCGGCTCGTTCGGGAAATGGACGGCCGTGTTCAGAAGGTCGTAGGCTGGTGTGAGGATGTAGTCTCCCTGCGGCGACTCGTAGAGCGAGAAGTTCTTGAGATGCGCGTCGCCGTTCGCGAAGACATAGTTGAAGAGAACAAGGAAAAACACTTTTGGATTTTCCACGGCGGCCGACGGGCAGAATCGGCGGACGAGCCCGGCAAGTTCCTCGTAGCTCGCGTCGTATTTGTAGTTCTCGCCATGCGTCTCCTCGCTCCTGTTTGAGAGCTGGCAGAAGTCCTCTTGTCGGATCTTCAGGCCGTCGCGAACATCGAAACGCTTTGTGAGATAGCCAAGCGAGCCATCGGACAGCGTGACGAGCGCGTGTTCCGCCGTGCGGATGCCGAAGACCGAAGACGCGATGTCCATCGTCAGTGCCTCGTTCGCGGGAATGTCGGTGACGAGACGCGCGGGAGAATGAATGGGGACGGGCTTCAAGATGTAGTCGCCGCCCGACGCGACAACCTCGAAGCGCCGCCCCGTGCGTTTGAGCTGAACCTTGTCCTGAACGCCGGAAATCGACGAACGGCGTGTCGTCTCAACATGGTGCGGAAGCCCCAAGTCGGCGACGGAGAAGTCAAGGCGCAACATGGACGGCTCCAATCGCGCCGTAGGCGCTTGTTTCAAGAAGACGCGTGAACAGGTCGCGCTCATCAATGCGCAACTCCCGGCATTGCCGCTCTTTCTGCGCCCCTTCGGCAAGAAGCCCCGCGAAAAATGGGAACAGGACGTTCGAGCGATATTCCGTCTGCGTTTTCGGCAGGGTCGCCGAAATGTCCGGCATGGACGAATTGGCGAGGTAGGCGTCGTCATATCGAAAAACGAAACCGTCCGCGTTTCGCTCCAGCGTTCCGGCTGGAATGTCGCGATAATAGACGATGCCACGCTTCATACGCCAATCCTCACCTGATAGCCAATCGTGGATGCGACCTTTTGCAACGTGTCGAGCGTCACATTCCCTTCGCCGGTTTCCAGATTCGAGAGTGTGTGCACAGAGACGCCGCTCAACTTGGCGAGCCGCGTCTGCGTCACGCCGAGCGTGTCGCGCCGTTCCACGACGGCTTGACCAATCTCTTTTTTGTTCATCAGAGTGAATGATACCATCTTTTGACTGCGTTTTCAAGGCGGGTGCGTCTCGTTTTATTCATTCTATGGTATAATATCAAGCGTGAAACGTTTTCTTCAACAATGTGTTCTGCAGTTGTTCGTTGCGGGGGTGATGTGATGGACACGGTGTCGGTCGAGAAGAGGTCGAAGATCATGGCGGCGATCCATTCGCGGGACACGCTGCCGGAGAAACTCGTGCGCTCGTGGCTCTTCGCGCAGGGCTACCGCTTCCGCGTCTGCGACAAGAAGCTCGTCGGAAAACCCGACATCGTGCTTCCGAAGTTGAAGACGATCATTGAGATCCGGGGCTGCTTCTGGCATCACCACGGCTGGATCTGGGACGGGCGCAAACTCGTGCGGACGGCTCTCTGCCCACAGGCGCGCGCACCAAAATCGAACCGCGCCTTTTGGAACGCGAAGTTCAAGTCGAACGTCCGCCGCGACGCGGAGCACGAGCAACTCTGGACGCATCA
>CAVEND010000039.1:0-7844 GCA_963616865.1 Faecalibacterium prausnitzii
GTCAACGGCGAGACGAGCGCTAACGGTGCCGCCTTCGCTTTGCGCGTCGAGTATGCGACCGCGACAGATTCAGGCGAGGACCCCACCGACGAGAACTGCGGCGATGCGGCGAGCGACAGCAGCGACGACTGGTATTCGAACATCGCGAACGCTTGGAAGCCGGTGGAGACGGTCATCCTCTACAAGAAGGACGGCACGGCCGATTTCGTCGCCGAGACGCTGCCGACGAACGTCTTTAACCTCGCCATCGCGAACGGCGGAACGGCTGAGAACTTCTACCGCGTCGTCGTTCCCCTGAAATCGGCGGGGCCCTTGCGTCTGCGCATCGTCCGCGACAGTTGCAATTCCCAAGTTGGCGTTGGCGAGGACAATTCTTTGATCATCTTCGACAACATCATCGCGTCGTATCCCGCCATGTCGGCGGATCTCGTGCCCACGGGCGCCTACGACGAGACGAACGGCGACAAGCGCGGGGCGTTGCTCATGGGTCAGGAGATGGCGACGACGGTGCCGTTCCCCGGCGTGGGCGAGGAAAACGCCTACGCCCGCGCCGCCCTCGTGCCGATGACGAACGGCCTTGACACGGCCGCCGACCCTCGGACGTTCGTCTCCGACGCCAAGATCCACTACCGCTGGCGGTATCTTTCGCAGGAGATCGGCGACTGGAAGACGCTCGTCCTCGACCCCGCGCGCGACTTCGTTTCCGTCTCGCCGATGGAGCTTTCCGACCGCCAGGGCGACATCGAGTTTTGGTATGAGGTGGCGCTCTCCGCGCCCTACTACGATTACGTGGACTATTCGGGGACGGGGCTTAAAGTCCCCTACTCCGAGGAGGAACTCTTCGTCACGAACCGCCTCAACGTCGCCGGCCAGCCCACGGGCGGCAGCGACTGGTTCTTCCGCCTCCGTCGCGGCGCGAGCGCGTGGGAGGGGGCGACGCTGATCCTGTCGAGCGACGCAAAGGACATGGCGGGCGACTACCCGATGGAGCTCGTCGAGGACGACATGTGGCGCGTGCTCGTCCCCATCCCGACGAACGCGACGGGGATGTGCCGTGCCACGTTCCAGCTTTCCAACAAGACGGAGACCGGCGCGACGGCGGTGGACGACACGTCCGTCATCTACGGCCTGGCCGCCGCCGCGACGAACGCCATCCCCGCCAACGGCGTCGCCGTGCAGGACGGGGTGGACATCGCGTTCGAGATCGACCACAACGCGAACTACTACGAGTTCAAGTTCTCCTCGAAGTTCCTCACCTGGGCCGTCTCCCGCGCCGAATACCAGAACTTCAACCACTGGCACGACGCGTATGCCGTCGCCGACATCTTCCGGGCGAGCTTCCCGACGAACGGCGTCAACGACATCGCCATGAAGACGTCGACGCTCGACATGAGCGCGTGGACGACGTTCGTGGCGACGAATTCGGCGTGGAACGAGACGTTCGTGCTCGCCAACAGCGACGACCCCGGCTACCCGAAGGATGTCGTCTACGCCACGCACCTGACGCCGAACCAGTGGACGGCGAACAACCTCACCTTCATCTCCTCGCGCCTCGTGAGCAGGGCCAACCACGGAAACGCCAGCTATTCGGACGGCTCCGGGATGGCCGTCAAGCTCGCGGGCGCGGGCAAGGGCTCGCTCACCTTCACGGGGCCCAGCCGCCCGAGCGGCATCGACGAGGTCACGGTGAGCGCGCGCCTCGGCCAGTCCTATTCGCCGTCCGCCTTCGCGTGGGAGGGCAATTCGCTTTTCAAGTCGAACTACACCTTCTTCGCGCCCGCGACGATGAGCCAGAACTCGCCCCTCAACGGTGCGCTGGACGGCGAGATGTCGGCGGGCGCGGCGGTGTCGGTGATCGGCTACTATTCGCCCGCGCACGGTTGCTACGAGTTCCGCGTCGAGCGCGTCTATTCCGACAAGCAGATCCAGCTCGCGCTCTACAAGTGGACGAGCGACGGCCAGGTGACGCGACTCTGCGCGATGGACTGGCAGGATCGCTACATGTGGTGGGAGAACCGTTCGGGTCATTACTTCTTCGCGCTGTTCATGTCACTTGAGAACCTCGCCGACGGCTCGACGAAGATCATCTGCGGCCGCTCCGACAAGGTGACGCAATCCTCCTCTGGGGACGACCCGAACGCGACGTTCGGCAAAGGGGAGATCGACCACATCGGCCTTGTCTACATCGACAAGGACAATCCGCTTAAATCGGGCGCGTATGGCGTGGGGGCGAAAGACTGCCCCGCCGAGTTCATCAACCCCTTCCACTACGATCAGGCGCTCTTTGGCGATGTCGTTCAGAAGGCTGGCGCCCCCACATACACGTATGGGAGCAGCGGCTGGTATTTTGACGGAGCCGCCAACAGATTCACCTACCCGGCAAATCCCATCCTCGACCGCGACAACTTGAGCACCAAGTGGATCTTGATGCCCAACCGTTTGGAAACTTACACCTACACCGAGTATCCGCAGTGGAAGGGGCTTCGCATGCCGAAGAACCTCTCCCAGACGCTGGCACTCTACCTCAAGTCGACGGACGCGACGAAGCCGGAGGGCAAGTCGTTCATCAAGGTGGGCGAAAAGACCGTCACCGGCTACGCCTACAAGGACTACACCTTCCCGATCCGCCGCACGGGGACGTGGGATCTCCAGCTCGTCACCGGCACGAACAACGTGGAGCTCGCCATCAAGGGCGTGACGCAGACGCGGTGGCAGGCCCCGGATCGCGAGGGCATGGACGCGCTCTCCTCCGATTACATCTACACGCAGGGCATCGTCGAGGATCACGCCAACTACGGGCGTCAGCTGCGCCTCCAGCCGGCGCGCGGCGTTCCCTCGAAGCCCGTCTCCATCCGCTCGCCCGTCCTTGACGGCTTGGGCAAGGTGTCGTTCTCCTACAGGGAGCCCTCGCCCGGCGCGGAGATTTGGCTCCAGATGGCGACGAACGCCGTGAACATCCACCTGTCGGGCACCGACAGCTACAACCAGTCGATCAAGAGCGTCGAGTTGGGGCAGGACGAACCCATCGGCTCGTGGGTCACGCTCGCCAAGTATAAATACAGCGACCTCGCCAACGACCCCTCGCTGAGGAAATCGGTCTACCTCGGCCTCCACAACCAGCCTGACGCGCCCGTGAGAGGCGTCTTCCGCCTCTTCGTCCCGACGAACGTCGTCATCGCCGCCGGGATTTCGGCGACGAACGCGACGCAGAACCTCACCTACGGGCAGGTCACGATCACGGGCATGTCGGTCTCCGACGAGCCGGGGCTTGACGATTCGAGCTGGTTCGGCTACAACTTGCGCGGCATTGGCGACGCGACCGACTCCGAGAAGCGGATGTTCCTCAACGACATCACCTTGCAGGGCGAGACGGGCCACGGCCTCGACCTCGCGCTGAACAACTCGCTCAACGGCGTCTCGGCGGAGGATCGCGACCGGGCGAAGGCGAACTACCCGGCCATCGTCTCGCCGACGTTCAAGAACGCCTCGACGAACACGAAGAGCGGCGTCGGCTCCGTCTCCTTCAAGGCGCGGCTCTATTCGACCGTGGGGCCCGTGACGGCGAACGCGGGGCGCGTCATCCTCTACGGCGCGAGCAACTCGGTGAACGGTCAGTGGGAGGTGTTGCAGACGAACATCGTTTCGACGACCTCCTTCACCGATTTCTCGTGGGCCTCGCGTGGGAAGACCTACAAGGCCGTCAAGTTCCAGGTCGAGACGCCGGCCGCCAAGTCCACTTCGCAGACGCCGGACGTCGACCGCGTCATCCTCGACGAAATCTTCGTGGGCGAGCGCATCCAGCCGACGGTCACGTTCGACTACGTGCGCCCCTTCCGCCAAAACCTCATGAGCTCGGCGGTCATCGAGGACATCCTCTCGTCGAGCGAACAGCCGCTCGTGGGCGAGAGCTGGGGCATCCAGACGAAACTCACGCTGACGCAGCTCACCGACGAGATCGACCCCGACAGCTTCGAGGTGTCGTTCTGCTACTACAGCGGGACATCGCCCTGGGGCTACGGGAACTGGAAGGACAAGGGCTCCGAGGTGATCCCCTTGAAGCGCGCGACGGGGACGGACGATCTCGTCTTCCGCTCGGTGGGCGAGGACGCCGACTCGCTCGTCCCGCCGACGGACGCGACGACGGCGACCGTCCAGTATCAGGTGCTCGTCACCTACCGCGACCGCGACGGGATCGAATACGACCCCATCACGCTCGAAAGCCCCGCCGACTGGACGCGCCCCGACTGGTATCACCCCGTCGACCTCAACACGAAGAACGGCTACTCGGAGTCGAACCCCGACCGCTTCTCCGCCTACACGATCCTCGACTCCATCAGCCCCGGCCGCGCGTGGATCAACGAGGTCAACTTCAACGACGGCAATTACAGGGATGTCACCAACCAGTTCATCGAGGTCTGCCTCCCCTCCGGCATCGACATGACGGGCTGGTTCCTGCGCCTGACCGACTTGAACATGAACCAGTGGGTCATGGGCAAGTTCGGCGCGGGCGAGCTCTTCCCGGCGACGAGCACGCGCAACGAGACGAGCGGCTTCGCGTTCCTCGTCGTCGGCAGCCCCGAGACGGAGGCGGCCGGCGGCCCGAAGGACGAGGATGGCGAGAGCGTGACGCTTGACGGCGTGTGGAGCCGCGACGGCATCAAGGTGACGGCGGAGAACGGCACGCTCCTGTTCTCGCGTCCCTTCCAATTTGAGCTTGTCCGCCCCTCCGGGATCGTCGAGCACCAGTTCGTCCTCGGCGGCACGAACATGCTCGCCCACACCTCTTGGGGAGCGAATTACGAGGCCACGAACCTCTGCGCGAAACTCCAAGCGTCCAATCCCTCGCCCATCCGCTTCGTGGCGGGCAACGATGTGAGCCACCTCGACGACGGCGTCCGCCTCGCGTCGGCGGGCGTCATCACGGGCGCGACGGACGTCGCCACGCTCAACCCCGGTCAGGCGGCGACGTGGACCTCGAAACTCGTCTTCACGCCGGGACGCGCCAACAAGACGCAGGACGGCCTCGTCCAGACGATCCCCGACGACTGGTTCGTGGTGCCGAACGGAACGAACGCCTGGGTGACGGTGCGCCTCTTGGGTTCGCACCTCGTGCAGGAAATTGGCGGCCTCACGAACACCGTCTTCAAGTTCGTCCTGCCGCAGGGCGCGACGACGAACGTCACCTACACGGCGGATCCTTGGTATGAACTCGCCGCCCTCACCGTCGATGGCGAGGTGAAGGCCGAGCACGAGGCGCGGAACAAGACCGCCTTCCTCTACACCATCGCGCCGACGGGACGCACGTGCGTGGTCGAGGCATCGGAGGGCTACGACGTGGGGCTTCAGGATCTCATCGATGTCAATGGCGCCTACGCGCCCTCGGTCGTCGCGTGGCTATCCGAGAAGTGGCCCGACCGTGGCGTGAGCGAGATCAAACTCGCCACCGCGCGCGAGTTGGTCGGCGAGGGGACAGGGAAGCAGATGGGCCTTGTGGAGATGTATTGGCTCGACATCCCGCCCTTCGCCGAGAGTGAGGTGGAGGCGGCCGCCAATCCGCTTTGGACGTTCAACTACGGCATCATCGACTCCGGCGGCACACAGAAGATCCGCACACGCACCTACGGCGCGACGGAGGTCGCCTTCACGAATGTGCAGATCAAGGCAAAGCTCTTCCTTTCGAACACCGTCTCGCACGTCGCCTACGCGCCGCAGCGGCTTCAAGGGCTCGACTACGCGAAGAGCGACACCTTTGCCGGCCGCTGGGTGAGCGAGTCGATGCAGATCCTCGGACTCCTCTCGAACAAGCTCTCGCGGAACGAGGGCTATCTGCCGTTCCGCTCGTTCATCTTCGATGCCGACTCCTTCACGCCCAAGGACGACGCGGAACCCTTCACCTCGACCATCGAGCTCGTCGATCCCTTCTCGACGGAGTCGGCCGGCTACAGCTACGGCTGGCACACGTATCCGCGCGACACGCCGTTCTTCTTCAAGCTCGGCATCTTGTCGACGAACGCGGTCCCCACGACCATCGAGCGACTGAAGGCCGACTCCACCTACGAGCGCGGCTTCTGATGGGCCCGCGGGTTTGGATCGTCAACCCCTTTGACAACTTGCCCCACGAGGGCAACCGTCCGCAACGCTACTGGCTGATGGCGCAGGCGTTCGCGGCGGCCGGTTGCGCGGTGCGCCTCTGGACGAGCGACTTCAGCCACGCCCGCAAGAAAAGGCGCGTCTTCGTCCGGGACGTTCCCTCCCCCGTCGCGCTCACGCTCCTTCCCACGCGCCCCTATCCGAAGAACATCTGCCTTGCCCGCGCTCTCTCGCACCGCGCCCTCGCCGCGACGTTCCGGCGGGAATCTTGTGTCCTCCTTGAACGCGACGGCGGCGAAACGCCCGATGTGATCATCGCGAGTGCGCCGCCCTTGGGGCTGTGCGCCGCCGCGCAAGCCGTGGCGCGGCGGGCGGGTGCCAAATTCGTCTGCGACATTCAGGATGCGTGGCCGGAGACGTTCTCGCGCCTCTTGCCGCGCCCCTTGAAAGGTTTGACGCCTCTCGTCTTTCTCCCGATGACGCTCACGTCGCGCAAACTCTACCGCCGCGCCGATCTCGTCACGGGCGTTTCGTCTCGCTATGCTGCGCTTTCGCGCCGCGACGACTTCTTCCTCGCCTACCACGGCATCGAGGGTGGCGACGCGGCGGGCGCGGGCGAGAGGAGGACGCGCTTCACGCGCCTCGTCTATGTCGGGAACTTGGGCGCGGGCTACGACCTTGAAACCGCGCTCGACGCGCTGGCCCTGCGGCGCGACTTACACCTCGACATCGCGGGCTCGGGCCCCAAGGAGTTGTCGCTTCGGCGCCAAGTCCACGCGCTCGGCCTTGAAAAGGCCGTCACCTTCCATGGCTATTTGAACGAGGAGGACTTGACGCATCTTCTCGCCTCATGCGACGTGGGGCTTGTCCCCATGCTCGACGAAAGCGGCGTGGGGCTACCCAACAAACTCACCGACTACCTCAAGGCTCACCTCCACGTCCTTTCCTCCCTGCACGGCGAGTGCGGGGAGATTTTGGCGCGAACGGGCTTTGGCGAGACGTATGTTGCGCACGACCCCGCCTCGCTTTTGGCCGCTCTCGACAAGCTCAAACCCGCTTCCGTCGCCCTCCCATCGGCTCTTCGCGCCGAGGAGATCTATCGCGGCTACGTTTCGCGCATACTACAATAGATTGTATCTCCCCTCTTGTCTTCTTACCATATTTTGTGTATTATAGAAGACAGTCACATTTAAAGAGGGAAGAGAAATGAAGCAGAGGATGATCATCAAGCGTTCGGGGCAGGAAGTTCCGTTCGACATCTCGAAAATCGAGGACGCGATCCGCAAAGCGTCTAATGTCGTCAACCCCACGGAGGCCCTCTCGGAGGATCGCATCCGCCTGATCGCCAAGGAGGTCGCCGGCGTGTGCGAGGCGCGGGATCGGGCGATGCAGGTCGAGGAGATTCAGGACGTCGTCGAGAACAAGATCATGGAGCTGGGGTCCCGCGCCGTCGCGAAGAAGTATATCGTCTACCGCTACCAGCGCGAGCTCGCGCGCAAGGCGAACACGACCGACGAGCAGATCCTCTCGCTCATCGAGAGCAACAACGAGGACGTCAAGCAGGAGAACTCCAACAAGAACCCGCGCATCAACTCCGTCCAGCGCGACTACATGGCCGGCGAGGTCTCCAAGGACGTCGCGAGCCGCCTCCTCCTGCCGCCCGACGTCGTCCAGGCGCACCGCGACGGCATCATCCACTTCCACGACATGGACTACTACGCGCAGCACATGCACAACTGCGACCTCGTGAACCT